>NZ_JBGTHY010000131.1:0-14085 GCF_041745955.1 Pricia sp. | reverse complement strand
GCCTTGAAATGGCCCGAAACGAAAAAAGCCCAATGTCATCCAAAAACAGGACGTATACAATACCAAGTAAAGGACAATTGACCAAAACGTCTGACAAATAGCAAAAAACTAGGATTTCTTAATTTTCCGATCCTACTCAACGAATACCAACGCCTTTTGCGGAATCAAAATCTTATCGATGGTATGCACCGTACCGTTGGATGCCTGCAAGTCGAAAGTAACGAATCGGGCACGGATTTCGGATGCATCCTTAATAACGAACGTATCTTCGGTAGGAACAAACTCAATGGTATCTTCGGGCAATAAGGTCGGCAGGGGCCCGGCGATAAAATCATTGGAGGTAATATTACCTTCCACGATATGGCCCAAAAGAATTTCGTTCAAAATTTGCAGTTCGATGATATTGCTAAAATCATCAAAACTGTTGTATTCATCACCGAGCAGCACGAACAACTGTTGAACGGCGGCATCGGTCGGGGCGAAAACGGTAAAGGGGCCTTCCCCGTTTAAGGTATCGGCCAGATCGGTCTTGGCCAAGGCCTCTCGGAACAGTGAAAGTCCGTCCGTGGTTTCGATACGTTCAACAATATTAGGTAAAGGTTCGACTTCTTCCGGCTCCTCGGTTTCTTCGACCTCCTCGGCTTCTTCCGGCTCCTCGATTTCCCCGACCTCTTCGGCTTCCTCAGTTTCCGTGATATTTTCAGTTTCTTCCGGTTCCGGTGGTGCAATGGTATCGTCGCTGGAGGAACAACCTGATGCCATTACAAGTAAAACGAGTAAAATAAAGAATATGTTTTGCGCAATAGCTGATTTTTTCATTTTAAATGTTTTATACGTTTTTGAAATTAGTAATCCAGTTTACGGCAAAGCCGCAGCAACATGAACATCCTCTTTATGGCCATCCACATCCGTATCGGATAAGGTTTTTACGAAGGCCACAAGGGCCCGCTGCTCGGCATCGGTCAAGTTCAGTTCATCGAAAGGCAGGGTCTGGTGTTCGAGATCGAAGCCCATGCCCCCTCCCCCGCCTTTGTTGTAGAAATCCATTACTTCTTCCAGTGTGTTGTAGACGCCGTTGTGCATATAGGGTGCAGTGAACTCGGCATTGCGAACCGTCGGGGTCTTGAACATGCCTTTGTGCAGTTCTTCGTTATATACCCAATAAAATCCGGTGTCGCCGTCCAGATTTTGATTTTCAGCGGTTTCTGGGACGCCGATGACTTCTTTTTCCGTTTCCGAAAAGAAAGGGGGTACGGTACCATTGGTCAAGGGCATAAAATGGCAGGTGGCGCATAGGGCCTTGCCCATAAAAAGGTTCATGCCGTGTTTTTCCTCTAGGGTGAAGTCCGCTACTTCCCCGCGCATGTTCCTGTCGAATTTGGAGTTGAAGCCGTTTAGCGTTGAGACATACGAAGAGATCGCCTTGATGATATCGGTATTCTTGGTCGACATTTTTCCAAAGGCATCCTTGAATAGTTCGTTGTAGGTGCTGTCCTGTAAAATATCCGTAGAGAACTGGTGTACATTACTGGCGAACTCCTTCTCATTGCTGAAAACGGACGAAATCTGATCTCGCAATGTGGGTGAGCGCCCGTCCCAAAAGAAACTTTTTTGAAAAACGGAATTGATCAAGGTGGGCGTATTGCGTTCCAATGGATTTCCCTCATTATCTTTATTGGTCACAAATCCGTCGGCAAAGGCTTTTTCGGGAGCGTGGCAGGTAACACATGACATGTTTTTGCCTGCGGAAAGGTTAGGGTCGTAGAAAAGCTTTTTTCCTAGGGCAATCTGTTCCGATGTCGGGTTTTTATGGGTGGGCGGGGTAAAAAAGGACGGGTTGAAACTGTTGTTTTCAAAGAAGGTGGGGGCATCGAAATTGAAAGGAAGATTGTTTACCCCATCCCAAAGTCCGCTTTCCTTTCGGATGGCTACCCAATTTCGGGTAACCGGATTCACATGGTCCCTAATGAACGTGTACCGGTCAAAGGAGTCAAAATCCATATTGGCCTTCACGAATTCAACGGATTTATCAATGTTCATGCGAAAAGTTTTGTCCAATTGTGGATTCTTTTCCTGAATCAGGGTTTGGATGCTTTTTTGGTACACCTCGTACAGGCTTTCCAAGGATAAAATGGTTTCGTTGATGCCTAGATGACTTACGGGCGTATCGAAACCGGATATACTATGGCTGACAATCCGCAGCAATTGTTGGTGGGTAGCAATAAAGAAACGTTGGGGGGTCAACTTTTTGTCCTTTATATAACTTTGAAGATTCTTCATGAGCCCTTTGGTCAGTCGCACTTCCTTTAAGAATTGGGCCTGGGAAACTTCTCCCTCGAAAACACTTTCCTCTATTTTTTGGAGACCGAAGGGGTTTAAGACCTTGCCCGTATCCTCCAAATAGATCGGCAGAGCCGGACCGTTGGCCCTATGGCCTACTTCCGGGTTCAAATAGGAGGCATAGGGTTCCGCCTTTTTGAACTCGGCCCTTACTTTCGCAAAAATGGTCTTCGCCTCCTCGCTATCCACCTTTACGTTCGATAGCGAATCCATCAATTGAATGGCTTGGGTAATATGCTCAGAATAAAAATTCTGGGCATCCGACCAATCGGGACTCTCTTCGCGAGTTTTCGTCAATTCTGGGGGGCGGTTCTTACAGGATAGCATGACGAGGATGGAAAAAACAAGATAAAGGTATTTGTTCATAGTAATTTTTATAGCACTAGTGTTCAACGGAAAAAACAATGCATTGGAAATAGGGAAAGACCCCCATCACGATGGAGGTCTTTAACCAACAGAATATAATGGATGGTACTATCTGGGCAATCCTCTTAGAATAACGATCTGACCGCCTTGGTCGTCTTCACGTGCCCCTGCGGCTATCGCGTCAGGTCTAGATGCCATATCGTGGCCATCGACGCTCTTAAAATCCTCACTTTGCCAATAGTGGGGCTGTAGGTTCAAAAGAAACGTATCGTCGATACCCACCTTATCGGAAATATCGACCAAGGCACCGAACTCACCGCTAAAACCGGTACTTCCCGATGGATCAAGGTCATTTCTGATGACAAGTTCCAAAACCACTTTCGCATTGTTGCCGTTCAGATCGGTCTGATATATGGCAGCGGCATGACCACGGTCGAAAGAGTTGGGGTCTTCTTGTAGATACACAAAATTCTCGGTGACCGTAATGTTATCAGGGCTTTGCAATTGTGCCAAGTTGCCGTCCATATTATTGGTATCGGTGTTTCCGCTGACAATTTGGGTCAATTTTCCGGTAAGGGGCGATTCTTCGTCCAGCTCCAATTTATAGGCCGTACCCCAGTCATTGTAGGTTCCGGCGCCAGGGCCTCTTCCGGTTACGGCAAAATAGACGTTCCGAGCATTTTCATCGGAGCCCTTTTGGTAGTCGACGTCTTCGACACGCATAAAACCGGAAGCAAATACGCCCTCACAGGCTTTATCCATTTCACCGATGGTCAATTCGGCGCCGTTCTCTATTTCCACGAATTCGACATCATAGGTTTCGCCGAAAGCCAGCTCGCCTTCGTTGTGGGTGACACCTGGTTCGCACGTTGCGGGATTTATTGGCTTTCCATCCTCATCGGTTTCGCCGGAAGCAATCTGCTTGAAACGCAACACATATATTTTTCCGTTATTCAGGTCGGCATCCCCATTTTCTGAATAATAAAGGGTTACCTGACCCTCGGCTCCTGGACCGGAATCGTCATCACCACCAACTATTACCGTTTTACCCGAATAGGTATTCTTGGGAAGCGGCACCGCATTTTCCCATGAAAATTCGCCCAGTGCATCGAGACCGTAGTCTGCGGTAGGATCTGGAGTAGCGACATAGGGGTCTATGGCTTTTACATCATAATTGAAGCTCTCTGAGGCGGATAGAAAAAGGTCTTTTGTACCTCCATGGATATCGGCCTCCCACATCGTGCCCGAACACTGACGGGCAAAGTCTTCTACCCCGGAATTCAACAGCCATTCGCCACCAATTGGGTTAAGGTTCTTATCTAGGTGAATGCGGCTAATGGCGTAATCGTCCTCCGCGTTAACGACGTACATATAACCATCACCCTCTTTTAGGAATCCGGCACCGTCTTGGGCACCTACCAGGCGGAAGCCGTCGTCTAGGATATCGGTCGAGCTGATCAGGGAGTACGCTTTTACGAAATTGAATTGCGGTTCAATAGCTACCAAAGGATCCAGTTTCGATTTGTTTTCAAAAATGGTTCCCGTTTCCTCGCCACCCCCACCATCGGTAGGATGACCGAGAAAGTCGTCAAGCTTGTCGCAGCCGGTCGTGGCGATAACACCTGCAACCAACAATAATCTTGTAAGGTTTTTCATCTTGTTCATAGGTTTTAATCGTTAATAATTTTAACAAAAATACCTAGTCAGGTTCGTAACGATATTAATTAAAAATGAAGCTTGTTTTATGTTCCATTTATCTTAAAGTTAATCGGTTAATTTAGTTTTAATGATTACATAATTTTAATTTTAAAGAGAGATAACATTTTTATAACATAGTAGACTTGTCTTGAAGGCAAGAGAAATCCTAAAGCGTTTCCATAAAAAAACCGATGCGCAAGACACATCGGTTTCCATAAACTAACTCAAACTAACTCAACTGATAACAGGTCAAAACTATACATTCGATTTCGGTTTTAGGTTAACTGAACGTCAACCTATCATTACCAAAAATCGATGGCCTACTTTTTGGAAATATCAAGTGGTTTTCCCTTCATTTTGTTCGGGTCGGCCGTAAGCCCGAGCACCTTTGATACCGTGGGTGCGATCTGGTCGCTGTACAGCTGTTCTTGTTGTTTTACTTCGCCTTTCGGGGTTACGCCTTTCCCGAACAGAACCATCCAGACCCCGCCTGCGCCCTTGACATTGCTACCGTGGCCTTTCCAGGTTTCCAAGGGGTCGGTGCCGCGGCCATGGTCTGTGGTTATGATAAAAAGGGTATTGTCTTTGTAGAAATCGTCGTTCTGCGTAAATTTCCACAGCTCTTCAATCAGCGTATCGGTAGTATGGGCGGATTTTAAATACGAATCGTATTCCCCGTCATGGGCAAAGTCGTCGGTTTCGCCGTATGCGATATACATTAGTTCGGGATGGTCTTTTTTCATTTTCTCCAAGGCGTAATAGTGCGTAAAAGCATCTAACCGAACCGCGCCCCATGGACTGGGGACTTTCGGCTGGAGTTCATTAAGAAATTTTTCGCGGTCCGTCAAATTACTGCCTTTTGCCAATTCGAAACCTGCATTGACCGGCACGCCCGAACGTTCTTCGTTCACGATGTAAGGGAATACGTCCCAACTGCCGAAAACGGCGACCTTCCCTTTATATTTAGGGTCGTTGTTAGCGATTTCAAGGATAGTCGTATTCGGATTCGGGATTTTATCGTTGCTGTCGATTCGGGCATCGTCCGCTTTTCCGGTCAAGATCTCGTTGTATCCGGGATAGGAAAACCACATTTTGTTGGTCAGGTCGACCTTGCTGCCCAGCATCCTGTTTCCATGGATCTGTCCCATTTCTGCGACATCCTTCCAAAAAAAGGGCATCAGGGCCTCACGCCTGACCTTTGGGGCTTTATCCCAAAATTTTTCCTTTAGCTCAGTGGTATCCTGAACGTATTCTTTATTGGCCACCAAAAGCGAATCCGCACCGGTAAATAGTTCTTGCCAGCGCAGGCCGTCAAGGGTGATTAGGATTACTTTGGTGTTTTCGGTTTTTTGGGCAAAGCCAACATTACTGCATAATGTAAAAGCGATACCTGCAACTATAAAAATTGATTTTTTCATTCCTTTATGTTTATATATGTTTTTTAGTTTAGATATCTAAGGTTTTTTATTACGCTGAGAGCAGTCGAGGTATGGGCAAAAGCATCTCGGTTGCGCTCGATTTGACATCATTGCCTTTAACAACTGTAAAATTATTCATTCCAATACACTTGAGAGGCTTCCATCCAAAATTCGTAAGGCTCTTTCCAACTCGGTTCTTTCAATTGTCAATACTGGACAAAGCTGCAGCACATTACCTGCTGACACTTTAAAACTAAGTCCATTTTTAAGGCATTCGTACATGACCTGTTCCGCTTCTTGAACGGCTTTTTTTTTGGTATCCCTGTCCTTTACCAATTCAATACCCCACAATAGCCCGATACCTCGGATATCACCAACGATCGGATATTTTTCCAGTAGTTTGGTCAACTCGGTTCGCATATAGTCTTCATCGGCTTTTACTTTTTCCAAAATCCGTTCCTCTTCCAAGATTTCCAGCACGGTAAGGCCGGCCATGGCTCCTAGCGGACTCTTTTCATGGGTATAATGCCCCAAAGAAATATCACCGAATTTGTTATACCCGTCCCTCGTTACTATCGCCGCCTGAGGTATGATACCGCCACCAAGTCCCTTGCCCAAACAAAGAATATCGGGCTCAATACCGTAATGCCCGAAAGCGAACATTTCTCCCGTGCGCCCCAAAGCAATGGGGATTTCGTCCAAAATTAGTAATACACCATACCTATTACAGAGGTCACGGGCTTCTTTCCAAAATGATACCGAGGGTATCTGAACATCGGTATTACGAACGGTTTCTGCCAAAAAAGCACCGATATCGCCCTCTTTGGAGAACACATATTCCAAATACTCCAGGCACTTAGCTTCGTTCCCTTCAAAAATTCCGCGATAGGTAACCGGGGGAGGAATGCGTTCGACCCCTGGCATCAAAGGGCCGATATGTTCCCGGAATACCGATTCGCCCCCAACACCAATGGCATCCAGAGAGGCTCCATGAAAAGAATCCCAAAAGGAGACTACTTTGTATTTTCCGGTTACCGCACGTGCCAGTTTAAGCGCTATGCCAATGGACGAGCTGCCGTTCGGGGTCAAAAGTATCCTGTTCAGGTCAGAGGGCATCAATGAAGCCAGTTTCTCCGCAAAGGCAATGGCTACCTCGTTCGTATATCTTCGTGTAGAAAAGGATAGCGATTGCATTTGCTCGCTTAAACGTTGTATCAATTTGGGATGCCCAAAGCCGATCTGATGAACGTTGTTCCCATGAAAATCAAGATATTTTTTTCCAAAAATATTTTCGATATAGGGTCCCTTGCAACTTTTTAAAACGTCGAGACAAGGTGTAGAAAGGGCTTGGTGCAAAAAATAACGGGCGTCTTTTTCCAAAAGCTTTTTGGTAGCTTCGTCTACTTCATTTTCCAGCCATTGCTCCCGAGCTGGCGTACGGTTGATATCGCCCTCGGTACGTTTGTTCTCTTTTTGCATTTTATGTAAACTATCGTAATCATCCACAAGTTACCAATTTGTTCATCAGTATCGTGATACCTTGTATCTGTCATAAAATTTGATCCCAAGGTAAAAGGTAAAATGGTGCAAATGATGGCTTTTCCACTTGTTCTAATCCACATCCCACCAGAGTTTGGTGTTCAGACCATCGGCGCCTTGTCGCGAAACGGCGGCCTCGTAATTGGCCTCGTTGGTTGATTTCACTTCGTTCGGATACTGAAAGCGTACAGGTACGTTTCCACCGTTTGCGGCATCGGCGCCGGGTACGATTGCCGGAATGCCCGTACGTCGCCAATCGGACCACGCCTCGAAACCGGTATAGAAAAGGGCGATCCATTTTTGAAGCGCTACCTTTTCAAGTTTTTCATCCGCTGAACCTGTGTAGGCGACGGCAGGTTGGGCAAGGTATGCGTCCAAATCAAAATCTTGAAGGTCATTGGCGATTTCCGACCATCCCCCGGCGATAATCCTATCCAGATAATAGGAAAACGAGGCCCTGATACCATTTTCATAGTATGCGTCCGCTTCCCCGACCGAGATCAGATTGCGTTCCCGGGCCTCGGCGAAAATGAACTGTAGTTCGGCATAATCCATAATGATGGTCTGGGAGGCGGTCGGCGAAGCATTTTCTACGTCGCAGGCCCTACAGGTCAATAAGACCCCAAGTCGGGAAATAAAATTGGATCCGGATTCATCGGGATTTCCTGTGGGACTATAGCTCAACGCCTTGGCGTCGTCCAATCCGTTCGGCATCCCTACATAATCATCTAGGTTGTCGGAATGAATTCCCTTTTCCGAATTGGAAGTAGGCTGCGCGTAAACTATTAAACGCCGGTCGTTCAGCGCCTTCAAACGGGTCTCCAACGTCAGGCTAAGGCGAACCTCGTCAAAACTACCTGAACGCGTATCGTATTTCGGCTGTGGGTTGTCGGAGTTCCATTGTAAGACCGCCGCATCGGCATTACCTTCAAAGATAGGGTATGTAGCCAAATCATTCGCGATTTCGTTCATGCCCGCGATAGCCTTTGCCTGATCGACCTCGCTGATACGCATTAATAGCCGCAAGCGTAGCGAATTGGCAAATTTACGCCACTTCAAGACATCGCCCCCATACAAAATATCGCCCGAAATGTTGTTCGCCCCGGTCAAAAGTCCGTTCGCAGCTTTCAGGTCGGCCAACATACCGTCATAAATCTCCTCTTGCGGCGTAAAAGGCGGCGTTATATTGTCATCGCTTAAACCTTTGATCGCATCCGAATATGGCACATCGCCGTAGGCATCGGTCAGGTACGAATAGATCCATGATTTTACGATCAAGGCCACCCCGTAGTAATTATCTCCGTCGGGATTGTCCTTGTTGTCCCTAATAATATTCTCGATGTCGCGCATACTGTCATAGGCATCGAAATACGGATTGTCGGTTGGTGACCAATTGTAACGATCTCCGGAAGTAAACTGCAAACGTGCACCATATTGCACCACGGTAAACCCCTCTTCCCAACCTTGATTGCCCCAATTATACGCCATTTGACGTAAAACGCCCGGCAACAGGAGTTCGGATGCGGCCTGCTCGGGAAAGTTGGGATTCTGGTTGATTTCCTCAAAATCTTCCGTACAACCCGCCGAAAACAGTAGGATAAAAATGCCAAAAAATAGGGTTGATCTTGTCTGTATATTTTTCATTTTGCTATAGTTTAAAAGTCGATTTGTAAGTTAAGGGTGTAGGTTTTGGTACTGGGATACGACATGTTCTCGATACCCGGCTGCAAGGTACCTCCGGCCACGGCGACCGTTTCCGGATCAAAATGGGGGTTGTCGGTCCATAACACCAAGTTTCTTCCCGTCAAGGATAGCCTCGCCCCAGAAATCGGGAGTCTGTCGACGTATTTTGTAGGCAGGGAATAGCCCAGAGTTACCTCTCGAAGCTTGGTATAAGTGGCATCGTACTTTGCGGCCTCTACATTATCGCGTTCGTAATAGCGGTTGTTATAGGTCCGCGCATCTACATTGGTCGTGTTGGCAACAAATACAGGTTCGTCAACGGTACCCGTGTTTACCGCACCTTCCGCAACAATACCTGTTTCCCGTCCCACCAAGGTCTCCTTCAACTGACCGGAAGTAGAACCTATGGTCTTGGTACGTGAAACTACGATACCGCCTTGCCGTGTATCGAGCAGAAAGCCGAGGTCGAACGCCTTGTACTTGAAACTGTTCAGCATCCCCAAGGTGAAGTCGGGGGCGTAATCGCCTTGGTACAACAAATCGTCGGTTCGGAGCGGTATGCCATTATCGTCGACAATAAACTGACCAAAAAATTCGCTGTTCTGATCTTCTACCCTTTGAAAGCCCCTTCCATAGATAGCACTGATAGAACCACCCTCACGGGCTTGGATAAAAGCACCGTTGTTCGAGGTCAACGTGTAGTCGACACCACCTAGGTCGGTTACCTCACTTCGGTTTCTGGAAAAGTTGAAAGTGCTGTTCCAAGTAAAATTATCGCTTCGTACCGGTATGACATTCAGTATAGCCTCAAAGCCATAGTTTCTAACCTCTCCCGCGTTTATCAATTTACTGGTATACCCGCTGGCGATATCGGTACTAATGGGAATGATCTGGTTTTTCGTACGACCGTCATAATAAGTGGCATCCAAACTCAAACGACTTTGGAAAAAGCGTAGATCCAACCCGAACTCATAAGAAGAGGTAATCTCAGGTTTAAGGTCGGCATTGGGAATTAAGCGTGATTCCGTCAAAACGGGATTGTCGCCAAATGGGGCTTCGTTCGTAAAGAAGCTAGCCAATCGGTACGGGTCTGTATCGTTACCGACCTCGGCATAGGCGGCCCTGAATTTTGCGAACGACAACCATTCAGGTTTTGCGAACATGTCGCTGACGATGGTACTCAAGGTAGCCGATGGATAAAAATAGGAGTTGTTATCGGTCGGCAAGGTACTCGACCAATCGTTTCTTCCGGTCAAATCTAGATAAACGACCTCGTCATAGGCAAAGCGGGCATACCCATAAAGGCTGTTGATGCGCTTCTCGCTGTTGTTGACGGATACATCTAAAGGCCTGCGCGTGTTATTGAAAGAATAGATACCGGGATTGATCAACTGAGGCGCCACGGTCTGGTTATAGTCCTGTTTCTGTCGCAAGTGGTTGCCGCCGACGGAAATGTTCAGGTTGAACTTCTCTTTAAATGTCTTATCGTATGACAACAGGAAGTCCGAGTTGGATTCCTCAAAAAACACATCATCTTCCCGATAATATCCCAACGGAAACCGTTGGGTGCTGAAAGCCCTTTTTTTGGCCCGGAGTTCGCTGTAAAAATCCCTTCCCGAACGGAGAAGCAGGTTCCAGTCTTCATGGAATTTATAATTGACGCTTACGTTTCCAAAAACACGGTCCTTATCTTGGGAGTTCGTGTTCTCGAAAACGTTGAAATAGGGGTTATCGTGGTAATTGTAGTTATAGTTGAACTGTTGGCGGTCTTCAAGTCCGGGTTGCCAATAGTCCCTTAGGTTATCGGTATTGATCTGTCTTCCGTACCATATCCAAAGATACATCAGGCTTTCCGTACCATAGCTCAGCGAAGGTCGGTTGCCGCTATCGGTCTTGATGTAGTTGATGTTGGCGTTAACGGTGACTTTATCGGTCAAATTCAATGCCGTACTTATGTTAAAACTGTTTCTGGCAAGGTCCGTATTGGGTACGATGCCCTCTTGATCTAGATTTTGGTAGGAAAAGCGGATGTTTCCGAGATCACCGGCCTTTGAAATGGAAATACTATTCGTTTTTGTGTATCCGGTCTCGAAGAAGTCCTCTATATTATTGGGGTTCGAAACCCATGGGGTAGGCGTTATCGCTGCATCACTGATTGCAATGTCTCCACCCCGAGTACCATCGGCACGTGGGGAATCGAATTGCGGAATCAATAGGCCCGTATCCAATCTGGGTCCCCAACTTTCATCGACACCGTCTGCGATACCCCCACCGCTACCGTCAAAAAACTCGAACTGTTGGTTGTTGCCCTGCCCGTATTCGTTCTGCCAATCGGGCAATACGAGTACACTTTCCATGGTAATCCCGGAGTTGACGGAGATACCGAGCCTACCCTTTTTATTGCTCCCCTTTTTCGTGGTGATGATTATGGCACCGTTGGCTGCACGCGAACCGTACAAAGCGGCGGCAGCGGGCCCTTTCAGCACGTTTATCGATTCGATATCCTGCGGATTGATTTCCGAAGCGCCGTTGCCGTAATCGACATCCTGTGTTCCCGCACCCGAAGACCCTACGATTTCGTTGCTGATCGGCGTTCCGTCGACAATGAATAAAGGGGAGTTTCCATTGATGTTCAAAGAAGCGTCGCCCCTTATGGAAACCCGGGCCGAACCGCCCAGACCGGAGGGACTGTTGGTAATCTGCAGTCCTGCAACCTTACCGGAGATCCCGTTCAACAGATTGGGTTCTCTCGCCGAGGTCACCTCATCCGTATCCAGTTCTTGGGAAGCATATCCTAAGGATTTTTTCTCCCTTTTTATCCCCAAAGCAGTAACCACGACCTCATCGAGCTGCTGTGAGTCTGGTTCGAGTTGTATGGTTGCGGAGGTTTGTCCCGAGGTATCGAATTCCTTGGATATATAACCGATATAGGATACGACCAAGATTTCCTTGCCTTCCGGAAGTACAATCTCAAAATTACCGTCGAAATCGGTAGCTACACCGGTAGCGCTTCCTGTAACGACTACCGAAGCACCGGGTAGGGGAACTTGGTTTTCGTCAAGTACCGTTCCCGAAAATGTCGTTTGCGAACGGGCCACCATTGCAATAGTCAAGGCAAGCAATGTCAAAAGTAGTGTTCTTTTCATCTTTTTCGTATTTGTAAACTTTGGTTGATAATAGCGAAACAAATATCATAGCTCTAAGTTAGGTAAACATCCAATTATTATTAAATAATTGCTATGCTTATATTAAAATTGTTACTAAAATGTTATCTAAAGGATATTTACAAATATGCATATCATAAAAAGAGGTTTACACCGTTTCAGCAAAAGGGACGGGTTGAGGTAAGGACTTATTTTTTTCGATGACTATCCTCAAAAACCAATTTAACATTATGTTTGCAGCCTAAGCAAAAAACTATGGAGGACTACCTTATCGGTATCGGAAAACGAATCAAGGAAATCAGGAAGAACGGCAACAGTACCATCAACGATATTGCCCAAAAGGCAGGCGTGACCGGTGGCCTTATTTCTAGGATAGAAAACGGTAGAACCATACCCTCGCTACCCGTATTCCTAAAAATCATCAATGCCTTGGATATCGAGGTGACCGATTTCTTTAAGGGGATGCCCCAGGTAAGCGGCGCCAACTTCATCGTATCCCGAAAGGAAGAAAATTCGGCTATCGAAAAGGAAGATGATGCCGTAGGATTCAGCTATACCAACATTTTCGGGAAGCAGCTATCTTCATTGGGTTTTGAAACCGTGCTGCTAGAGGTGGCGCCGAATTCAAAACGCGAAAAAGTAACCACCGATGCCTTCGAGTTCAAATACGTGCTATCGGGAGAATGTTATTATGTCATCGGTGAGGAAGAAGTTCTTTTGAAGGCAGGGGATTCTATTTTTTTCGATGGAAGGATCCCGCATGTACCTGAGAACCGTGGTTCGATGCCTTCGAAAATGCTGGTAGTGTATTTTTTTATTTAACAGGTACTTCTTTGCCAAGATCCGTTTCGATTCTTGATTTTTCCGCGGGCTCCTTACCCTTGAAGTCGGATTCAAACTTTTAGAAAATCGAGTAGTTCAGAAAGAGAATCCAAAACATAGGTAGGATTGGCAGACCGCAACTGCTGCGACG
This sequence comes from Pricia sp., assembly GCF_041745955.1. Taxonomy (NCBI): domain Bacteria; kingdom Pseudomonadati; phylum Bacteroidota; class Flavobacteriia; order Flavobacteriales; family Flavobacteriaceae; genus Pricia; species Pricia sp. The sequence goes on along the minus strand of NZ_JBGTHY010000131.1, from coordinate 904 downwards.
TATGCGCACCGGTAGTCACTCCTACGGTTACTCCGCACTTCGCATTCTTCCCTTCCTCGATATCAATGATGGAATCACCCGCTTTTAGCACCATTGAAGCATCCGTAACCTCTAGTAATTCCATAGCTTTTTCAATCATCGCCGGATGGGGGCGGCCTTCGGAAACATCGTCGGCGGTGACCAGGGCATCGTACTGTTCCCCTTTTTTCCAATGTATCTTTTGCAGTAGAAGTTGAGCGATTTTGGTGTTGTAGCCAGTGTTCAGGGCTATCTTGATATTTCGGGATCTCAAATCGGCCAAGAGCTGCCCGACCCCGTCGAAAGAGGTTACCTCCAAGGTTTCGTAGGCCTTGTCCAATAGTTGTTTGAAATCCTCAAAAATAGGTTCGGAGGGTTCTTCCTTGTCTGCATTGACCACAGCCAAAATATCCTTTATGGCCTGATGCTTTTCTTTGCCCGCACCGTGTTCGAGTACAAAATTCAAGGAAAGGTCATATCCTTTTTTGTTAATGGCCTTTTGTAGGGTCTTGTAGACCACGTTCTTTTCGTTGACGACCGTACCGGCCATGTCAAACACCGCTAGTTCTATGTTATGCATGTGCTAGATTGAAAATTGAATTGATATTATGTCTGGCGAAGCCAGCGCTACCGGTCATCCCCTTACCCCCGATCCCGGTCACGATATGAACGTCCTCGTCGATGGTTTTTTGGTAGATATCGGCCGTTTTGCACTGCGAATATAGCCCATACCAGCGGTTTTGGATTTCATAGGTCGGCAGATCGAAGATTTTCTTGGCTTCCTGTATGATAAAGTTGTCAATATCCATATTCAAATCCATTCCAAGTTCATCGATTCGGCTTGCCGGTGCGTATTCATGCGAATCGCCAAGAATCATCGAACCGT
>NZ_JBGTHY010000130.1:0-19080 GCF_041745955.1 Pricia sp. | reverse complement strand
TCTACCAAGGCCAATGCCTATTTTTCCGGGTTCGGTAAGGAGAAGAGGATAACCCTTTACGACACCCTCATCAACGATTTGGAAGAAGAGGAAATCGTGGCCGTACTCGCCCATGAAGTCGGCCATTATAAGAGAAAGCACATCGTTTTCAACCTTGCAGCGTCTATCCTAATAATGGGACTCACCCTTTTTCTTTTGTCCCTCTTTATCAATAATCCTGAAGTAGCCCTTGCCATCGGAGTTTCGCAACCTAGTTTTCATGCCGCATTGATCGGCTTTGGCATTTTATATAGTCCCATTTCAGAGGTAACGGGACTGCTCATGAACCACCTCTCCCGAAAATTCGAGTATCAGGCCGATGATTATGCCAAGAACACCTATTCGGCATCCCCTCTAATTACCTCCTTGAAAAAACTGTCCAAAAACAGCCTTAGCAATCTTACCCCGCATCCCGCTTATGTATTCATGCATTATTCGCATCCGCCGTTGATCGCTAGGATTCGGAATCTCAAAACTGGATGATGTGGCAGTTTACAGCTCCTTTCAACACGGAAATTCAAGATTCGATGGCCACTTCGTAGCTATTCGACCCTGCCAGCCGGCGAGCAGGACTTAAGATTATTTCAAATTAAAAATTCGGACCTGCCAACAGTAAGGTTGGACCTCAAACCCCATGGGGCATACTTTTTGTTGTACATCAATTCAGATTGTGGTATTTTAGATTTAGAACTCCCGATAATGACACAGGCCGCATTAGAATTAGAAAACAAACAGATTGCCAAGCAATACAAAGAGTTGCTTCGTATCAGTTATCAACATCTTTCCGATGACGATAAAAAGTTGATACGGGCCGCATTCGAGGTAGCTGTTGACGGTCATAAAGACCAACGCCGAAAATCGGGGGAGGCCTACGTATTCCACCCTATCGCAGTGGCCAAGATCGTGGCTTCCGAAATCGGTCTTGACGCTACCTCGATAGCCTCTGCCCTGCTGCACGACGTGGTAGAGGATACCGATTACACCCTCGACGATATCGAGCGTATGTTCGGGGAGACGGTGGCGCGTATCGTAGACGGACTCACAAAAATAGCGCATCTTAAAAAGGATATGAGCACCTCGCAGCAGGCCGAGAACTTTCGGAAAATGCTACTTACCCTGAACGACGATGTCCGCGTTATTATCATCAAAATTGCCGATAGGTACCACAATATGCTAACTATGGACGCCATGCCCGAACACAAACAGGTGCAGATGGCTTCTGAAACCCTATATATATATGCGCCCCTGGCCCACCGGATCGGACTCTACAATATCAAGACCGAATTGGAAGACCTGAGCCTGAAATACACGGAACCTAGGGTATACCGGGACATTAAAGGCAAGATAGAAGATTCGAAGGAAGATCAGCAGGCGTATATCGACGCGTTTTCCGACACAATCGATAAATCATTGAAAGAGGAAGACCTCAATTACATCATCAAAGGCAGGATGAAATCGATCTATTCCATCCGCAGGAAAATGAAGGCCCAAAACGTTGTCTTCAACGAAATCTACGATAAGTTCGCCATCCGTATTATTTATAAGTCCGACCGTCAGAACGAGAAGTTTTTGGCCTGGAAAATCTATTCGATCGTAACCGATCATTTTACGCCTAACCCGGTGCGGTTGCGCGACTGGATATCTTCGCCCAAATCTACCGGCTATGAAGCTTTGCACATTACGGTCATGGGTCCTAAAGGAAGATGGGTAGAGGTGCAGATCCGTAGTGAACGGATGCACGAAATTGCGGAAAAAGGCTATGCGGCACACTTCAAGTACAAACATGGCGAGCAAAAGGAAATGGGCATCGAGCTGTGGCTGAACCGTTTGCAGGAAGCGCTGGAAAACGCAAATACGAACGCGGTAGATTTCGTTGAAGAATTTAAACTGAACCTCTACTCCAAAGAAATTTTCGTATTCACTCCCCAAGGTGATTTAAAGTCCCTTCCGAAAGGATCCACCCCATTAGATTTTGCCTATAACATACACACTGAAGTGGGCATGCACACCCGTGGGGCCAAAGTAAACGGTAAACTTGTGCCGCTGAACACCACTTTGGATAGTGGAGATCAAGTCGAGATCATTACCTCAGAGCAGGCAAAGCCCAACCAGAACTGGCTGGATTATGCCACCACCGCCAAGGCAAGGGCCAAGATAAAGTCCTCTTTAAAGGAAGAGAAAAAATCGGCTGCGGAAGACGGAAAGGAAATCCTCCGTAGAAAGTTGAAGTCTCAAAAAATCACACTGAACGAAGATTCCATTAACAAAATGGTGGTGTTCTTTAAGCTCAAGACCAGTTTGGATCTTTTCTATAGGGTCGGTAACGGATCCATTGACAATCAGATGATCAAAGATTTCGCGTCGTCATACAACAATGCGTTCATCAGTTTTTTTAAGAACAAGATACGGCGTACCCCCACCCCCCAAGATGTAGATAAAGACGAGATTACCTCGAAGTACGATATGCTCGTTTTTGGACAGGAGGAAGAAAAACTGGACTACAAACTATCGCAATGCTGCAACCCTATTCCCGGAGATCCCGTTTTCGGATTCGTCAGTGTCAACGAGGGAATAAAAGTGCACAAAAAGAACTGTCCGAACGCAATACAGTTGCAGTCGAACTATGCGTACCGTATCATCGGCGCCAAATGGATAGATTCGACCCAACAGGAATTCCGATCAGAAATACAGCTTACGGGCATTGACAACCTAGGCCTGATAAACGACATTACCCAAATCATCTCCGACGAGATGCACGTAAATATGCGAAACCTTAATTTCAGTACCGACGGCGGCACTTTTACCGGTAACATTACCGTGGTGGTGAAGAATAATGGCATCCTGAAAAAGGTGATTTCCAATCTAAAGAAAATACATGGAATCGATAAGGTTACCAGAGTTTGAAAAAGAACTGTACCTTTGTTGACAGAGATGTAGTCTTGTTATGGCAGCGAACAAAAATCAGGAAATAGTAAAGAACGTTTTCACCACCTTTTTAGGGGAAAACGGACATCGAAAGACGCCCGAGCGCTATGCTATTCTCCAAGAAATCTACGATAGTGAGGAGCACTTCGATATCGAGTCGCTCTATATCGGCATGAAGAACAAAAATTACAGGGTAAGCAGGGCAACCTTATATAATACCATAGAACTTTTATTGGACTGCAAACTGGTACGCAAGCACCAGTTCGGCAAAAACCAGGCGCAGTACGAGAAATCGTATTTTGACCGACAGCACGACCATGTTATTTTGACCGATACGGGTGAGGTCGTCGAATTTTGTGACCCACGAATACAATCCATCAAAAAGACCATCGAAGAGGTTTTCGATATCAAGATCAATGCACATTCGCTATATTTCTACGGAACGCGAAATACTCCCGACCATAACAATGGTGAACCTTCTATTACCGAGAACAAGAAAGAAAAAACCAACAGCTAACGCAATTTTATTCATGGCAGTAGATTTATTGTTAGGCCTGCAGTGGGGCGACGAAGGAAAAGGGAAAATCGTCGACGTACTGACTACAAACTATGATATAATCGCCCGTTTTCAGGGCGGTCCGAATGCCGGTCACACCCTCGAATTCGATGGTATCAAGCACGTGCTGCACACCATACCTTCCGGCATCTTCCATAAAAATGCAATGAATATCGTTGGTAACGGGGTCGTCATCGATCCGGTGATTTTTAGAAAGGAGCTCGATGCGCTTAAAAAATTCGAGCTCGATGTAAAATCGAAACTGCTCATTTCACGAAAGGCCCATTTAATATTACCGACACATCGACTGTTGGACGCCGCCTCGGAAATCGCAAAAGGAAAGGCAAAAATAGGCTCTACCTTAAAAGGGATAGGCCCGACCTATATGGACAAGACCGGCCGGAACGGTATGCGTATCGGCGATCTGGAACTCGATGATTGGAAAGAAAAATACCGTGCCCTGGCCAACAAGCACGAGGCCATGATCGGGTTCTACAATGTAGATATCCAATACAATTTGCCAGAGCTGGAAGCGGACTTCTTCAAATCTATCGAAACTTTAAGGGAGTTGACCTTTATCGATAGCGAGGAATATCTATACCAAGCCCAAAAGAAAGGTAAAAAAATCTTGGCCGAAGGGGCCCAGGGATCACTTTTGGATATCGATTTCGGCACGTATCCCTTTGTAACTTCAAGTAACACCACCGCTGCCGGAGCCTGTACCGGCCTGGGCGTAGCCCCGAACCAAATCGGAGAGGTCAAGGGTATTTTTAAGGCCTACACTACCCGTGTAGGAAGTGGCCCCTTCCCAACCGAACTTTTTGATCAAGATGGCGAGACCATGGGTCGCGTAGGCAACGAATTCGGTGCCACGACCGGTCGCCCCAGGAGATGCGGCTGGCTAGATCTGGTCGCTTTAAAGTACGCCGTACAAATAAACGGCGTGACCGAGCTGATGATGATGAAAGCCGATGTTTTGAGCGGATTCAAGAAAATCAAAGTCTGCACCGCCTATAATTATAAGGGCGACAAGATTACACATTTTCCCTATAACATCGAGCCTGAAAACCTGGCTCCCATCTACACTGAAATGAAAGGCTGGCAAAAAGACCTTACCCAAATGACCAAGGCCGAGCAGCTGCCCGATACTCTTAGAGCCTATATCGACTTTTTGGAAAAGGAACTTGAGACGCCCATTAAGATTGTATCGGTCGGACCTGACCGTACACAGACGATACATCGGTGACCTGGAGATTTATTCAATCAAACATCTTAGCGATTACGGCACTCTACTATTAATTTGTATTTGAGATTCACGTAAGGATATTATTTTCTATCTTGTAGTTAGAATCTGATAGATAATGAATTTGAATGTCTTCAATCTGATAATAGTCAGCGGTGTCATTCAGGGCATAATATTCACTTTTGTTATCTTATTTAACGAGAAATACAAATCTAATACCAGCAAGTTCATTGCTTTCGTGGTTTTGTTTCTTTCCCTAAGCAACTTGCAATATTGGTTAATTGAAAACAACCTGGTGAACACCCGCTACATTTTCGTACCCTGGCAGTGGTTGATAATGCCAATGTTCTATATTTTCGTTCACAAATACCTTAAGATGGGAGAAACCGGTACTAAGGCAAAAACATTATTGTTTCTTCCTTTTTATTTAATAATCCTTTTACATGTGGCACAAATTTATTTAGCCTACACAACTTCCTATAAAATACCTTCCCATTTCGAACGCGGTTTTTTTCTATATCTTGATTATTGCTCTTTTGCCTTTAATTTCACAATAGTTTTCATTGTGTATAAAAAGATTAGGACATTTAAGAGGCAGATGGATAGTACCGGCACAGAAAATAAGATTAAAACAGATTGGTTGATACGATTGTTGTATATCGGTTTTTTTATTTGCATAGCTTGGCTTATAGCATTGTCGATAACCTTTTACCTTAACCATCAAAACAAATACTTTTTCTATGCGCTTTGGCTAAGTATTTCATTTTTGGTCTACTGGTTGGGTTATGCAGCAATTTACCAATTAAATATTTATAGGGAACGGAAAGATATTTCTTTTAAGCAACGAAACAAGGTGCAAAATATTGGACCTATACCTAATAGGTCTCCAATCATTGATAAATTTCAACATCTCATACGGGAAAAGGAACTGTACATGAATCCTGAATTGAAACAATCCAACGTTGCAGAGATGATGGGTATTACATCCAATCACCTATCCAAGGTACTGAACGAGTTTAAATCAATCAGTTTTAATGATTTAATTAATGAACTTCGAATAGAAAAGGCTAAAGAATTTTTATTAGACGAAGAATTTGACAGATATACCCATACAGCAATAGGTTTAGAGTCGGGATTCAATTCAAAATCAACCTTCTTCAAAGCTTTTAAGAAACATACTGGCACTACTCCTTCAGATTTTAAAAAATCATACATAGAAATAAGTCCTAAATTTTAAGTTATCTTAATACTTGGGAATGTAGAGGAGATGGAAACATGTAACATTGTCGGAACTAAATAACGTAAAACCTAGAAAAAATTGTTATGAAACAAATTAATCTATTTTCAGTTCTGACAATAGCCGTGTTATTCTTTTTTGGTTGTGAAAAAGAAGTTGAGAACTTACCCGTCGCATTAACGTTTACCGAGAAGCTCGAAGCTCAATTTAACAAAAACGAATTTTCTGAATACATCCCGTATGATTTTGAAGTGGACTGGAGCGCATATACGGAGTCGTTCTCCGAGGAACTGGGTTCCAAATTCTACGAGTTCGATATCCGGTATACCTCCGATTTCAATCCGACCGCCCTAGGAATCGACACGCAAAACAAGTATGCCCTTTTGGTTCTTGAGGGCGAAAATTCCGAAAAGAAATTTGTGGTCGCCAATCTCGCAGGATCTACTAACGATTTTAATTCGCTCCATTTTTCAAGGATGGCGGACTTTACCGGCACGGTCAGATTTAATAGCGGCAATCTCGAAATACCTTCGCTATTGATTGCCGAGGGATTAATTGTGGGGAATCTAACTACAATCGATGGCGAAAATTTAGAGGAGCTCTTATTGGCGGGGAAAGCCGCCTGTGGCTGTGAGGAAGACGATGGCAGTGGTAAGGAGGATGGTGGTGGTTATATCGTAGTGACGACCGTACGTACCACAGATTGGTATCTGGTAAAGCCCGACGGCAAATTGGTCCCTAACGGTTCTACCTCCACAACTACCCGTGAGACCGTGTTCCAGGTCAAAAGCCCAAGTGCCTATTCGAACCTTCAACGAAGCTCGGGTTATAGGCGAAGTGGCAGTGGTTCGCCGGGCGGTCAGACCGGTACGGTCAACTTTGAGGAAAAGACCATTAAGAAAATCGATGAAAGGCAGGCCTGGAACTCTTTATCAATATTAGAAGAATTAGCCCCTGATACTCCTATTACAGATTTAAAAGAGTTCTTAAAATGTTATGATATCACAAAACCTGCAACAATCACCTTATATGCGAATCAGCCTTCTTCAGGTTCTAGTGCATCTTTTGACCCCACGTCAACTGACCCTGTCGGGCATGCTTTCATTTCCATATCACAAAACGGTAAGACCAGCACCTTCGGTTTCTATCCCGAAAGCGAAGCGAAAAAAGGAGCCATTAACGGACCTAGTATCATGGGCAATAACGGTGGTGACGATTTCGATGTCAGTATGACTATGTCGGTGTCCGGACCTACCTTAAAAAAGATTATTGCGGAGGCTGTAAGCTTTCCTACGAAATATGAAATCTATAGTTACAATTGTACGGATTATGCGCTTGAACTGGCCAACTTGGCAGGAGCCAATATACCCAATGCTTGGGGTCCGTATCCCGGGGGTGGTGGAGGAGACAATCCCGGCAAACTTGGTCAAATCATCAGATCAAAAAATAATGGAAATGGTATTACTATAAATAAAACAGGAGGAAAAGCACCCGGAAAAACCGGTGGCTGTAACTAAAATTCATTTTAAAATGGAATCATTTAATTATAGATTTTTGCGATTATCGATTTTACTTTTTATCGGCTTGATGTTCGTTTCCATAAACTCGTCCTGTCAGGAAAAACAATCTACCCAAGACGATATTCGTTTGCTAAGGTCTTTTAATGAAAACGTATTGAAAAAAGACACTTTGGATTTGGACGCCTTCTACAAATTTGTAAATATTAATAAGAGTTTAAAAGACAATCGGGATTTTATAAAGACCTTGAGCTATATGGTTTGGACTTTCAAGGAGAATCGAGAAAAAAATCCCAGGACTAGTGGTTTTGATAAGTTTGTTCCCTATTCCGAAATGGAGGACAATTATTCTAAGTGGGCCGAATTAAAACCTTTCATGAAACTTGAATATAAAGCCACCGATAACGTGTATTATGGGATAAACTACAATACCACCGAGAAATTAGGTTTGTTCATAGTTAAAAAGGGTAAGATTATATCTTTTTTCCCTTATATACATATGGGTGCCGATCCGGTCAGACCTTTTCTATTAAACAAACCTGCGGATAAGAAATACATAGAGGTTTTTAATAAATATGTGGGGGTAGAGTAGCCACCCAAATTCAGGGATTGGTTAATTCTCGGATGACTATCGGACTTGTATGCTCCTAAATCCACAATGTTTTCATGCTAAAAATCAGGGTTGCCCATAAAAATGAAAACATCGAATTAGCTACTTTGGTGATTTGGATATTGGCGGAACTAAAATATCTATAGCAATATGAACCCAAAACCTCATCAAACTCAGCAATAGAACTGGAACCGTCGCCATTATTCTATTAATCTATTGGGTCTTTATCAACATCACCGTTAGTGTTTTTGATCTCAAGGTTTTTGGTAACAGCCTTTCGGAAATCTTCTATATGAGCCTTTGGGGGATTTTCGCCCTAATGTTTGGTGCATTGATAATGAACGTAATGTTAAATCTCACCAGAATTGCCGACAAACACAATAAGGATGATATTTATTCAAAAAAGGAAAAGCCAAAGAAAAGTCTACTATTATTTGTATCAAGTTTGCCCTTGATAATCGCGTTATTGTTCTATGGAAACTACCGGACCTCCCAAAAAAAGGAAAAGATGCTGATAGCGTCCGCAAAGTCAATAATAGAGAATAACGTAATGAAGGTCGACAAGCTACTGGACTATTCGTTCGAAAGGATTTGGATTTCCGATGTTGAAGATTTATTGGATATTTTATCCAAAACCGACGAAAATTTCCCGTACATTTCCATTGTCCAAAAAGATTCGATTCAAAATATTAAGGTATTTCTGGAATTCCAAAGCTTTCATGGAAATTCAACGGACAGCATTCGCCCCCTGAAAAAGGATTACATCTTCAAATCGTCAAAACCTGAAAGGATACCTGAATGCTGTTTTTGGGTCGAACAAAAACAATATGCTTTTTGAAGCCGATGATGGCCAATATGAGCTATACTATCCTTACCAAAAGGGTGGCAAGAAAATGATGGTCTATTTTTCCGACCAACAGCACTATGGCAGTTTTGGAAAATAGAATTTCGATCTTCCCAATTCCATCCTAAAACAGCACATTCTGTTGCAAAAATCCTATTTTTGGACAAAATTTATTGGAATTGCGACACGCCAAATACATCCTATTCTTTCTTTTTGCTTCGGCCGTCTGTTTTGCACAGGATTCCATTCCCGTTAAAAAAGACACCGCCAAAAGCAAACCGATCAACATCGTTCACGGCGCCAACTTTACCAAGGACGAGGCGAAATTTCCAGGGGCGTCGATTTTTAGTAAAGACGATCGACAGGTACAGTTCGAACATGAGGGAGCCGATCTGTGGTGTGATATTGCCATTTATTATCAAAAGGAAAAACGCATTAGAGCGCTGGGCAACGTACGCCTGCAACAGGGCGATTCCGTTGAAATGACCAGTGGCAAAATCAATTACGACGGGGAAACCAAGCTTGCCAAGGCCTTTGAAAGTGTAGTTCTGAACAGTAACAAGACCACACTACGGACCGATACGCTTTATTTTGATCGAGAAAAACAAGAATCCTACTACAATGATTCGGGAACTATCATCGATTCCGCGAACACCCTGACCAGTAGAATCGGGCGCTATTTTATGGAGCTAAAAAAGTTGCAGTTCCTGAATAGTGTCCACATCGACAACCCAGATTACAAGGTCGATTCCGAACGGTTGGATTATTACGAGACCTCGAAGAACGCCTACATGTACGGGCCCTCCACCATCACGGGCGACACTTATAAATTTTATTTCGAAAGAGGATTTTACGATACCAAAATCGAAAGCGGCTATGGCATCAAAAATACCCGTATCGATTACAATAATCGTATCGTGGAAGGCGATAGTGTTTATTTCGATAAAGCCACAGAATTCGCATCCGCAACGAATAATATTACGGTTACCGATACCGTGAACAATGGCTTGATACGCGCCCATTACGCCGAGGTTTTCAAGGCCAAGGATTCCGTTTTTGCGACCAAAAGGGCAGTTTCGATAACCTTGGTGGAACAGGATTCGATGTACGTTCACGGCGATACCCTCATGGTTACCGGCAAGACCGAAAATCGGATTTCGCGGGCCTTCCGTAACGCTAAATTCTATAAGACCGACCTTAGTGGGAAGTGTGATTCCATACATACCCAAGAAAAAACGGGAATCACCCAACTCATTAAAAGTCCCGTGATCTGGAACGGTGAAAACCAGATGACCGGGGATAGCATTCACCTGTTGTCCAACAAAAAAACCGAACAATTGGATTCCCTCAAAGTAATTGAGAACGCTTTTATTATTTCGTTGGACAGTATCAGTATGACGGGCTATAACCAGGCAAAGGGCATAAATTTATATGGGAAATTCGTTGATAACGAACTGAAAATTATCGATCTCGTTCAGAACACGGAAGTCATCTACTATATGTATAACGATGACGACGAGCTGCTAGGCATCAATAAAACAACCTGTAGTAAAATAAGGATTACCATGGCAAACAACGACGTGGAAGATCTTACCTTCTTCACCAATCCCGAAGGCGATATTTTTCCGGAAACCGAACTTCCACCGGCAAGTAGACTGTTGAAAGGATTTATATGGCGTGGCGACGAACGCATTTTGACCAAGGATGACATTTTCGATGAAGACGATAACAATCTCGTGCTTCCGGTAATCCGTGGTATCGACAACCCCATCGATATTGATGCCGAAGAAGAGGAACGGACTTTGAATGCGGGAGATCCGATAAACAAAATTCCTATTTTGATATTGACGCCTACAAGTGAAGAATCAAAATCACCTTCTCGGCAGGGAGATGAACAACTGCTCAACCCTAAACCAAAACGGGGGGAACGGCCTAAGTTGAAAAAGTTGACTACTACTTCGAGCAAGTAGCACAAAGACTTGGTGGGGAGCACCTTGCAGGTCAGACGGCATCTTTCAGCCCTAAACAACCCTTCATGAAAAGTGACTTTTTAAAATATCAGGCACAAACCACCCCACATCCGCTGGCCTTGGAAATCACACATGCCAAAGGCAGTTATATCTACGATACCGAGGGTAATGCCCATCTTGATTTTGTAGCCGGTGTCTCTGCCTGTAGCTTGGGACACTGCCATCCGAGAGTCGTAAAGGCCGTACAGGAGCAGGCTGCAACCTACATGCACGTTATGGTGTATGGGGAGTATGTACAAAAACCTGCAGTAGCCTATACAAAACTGTTAGCCTCCCTCTTACCTGAGGGACTGGAAACCACCTATTTAGTGAACTCCGGTACCGAGGCCATAGAAGGGGCGCTCAAACTGGCCAGACGGGTCACCGGCAGAAGCCAGTTAATTTCTGCCCGCCACGCCTACCACGGGAATACCATGGGAAGTTTAAGTATTATGGGTTTCGAGGAAAGAAAGGCAGCGTTCCGTCCGCTGATTCCCGATGTAGCCTTTATCCGTTTCAATTCCAAAGATGACCTTAAAAAAATCACCGAAAAAACTGCGGGTGTAGTTTTGGAGACCATTCAAGGTGGAGCAGGCTTTATCGAGCCCAAAAACGATTATCTGAAAAATGTCCGACAACGTTGCGATGAAACGGGAGCCTTGTTAATCTTGGATGAAATTCAGCCCGGATTCGGCAGAACGGGCAAACTCTTCGCCTTTGAACATTACGGGTGCATACCCGATATTCTGGTAATGGGCAAGGGTATGGCATCAGGACTTCCAGTGGGGGCCTTTACAGCGTCCCGAAAAATGATGGCCAGCTTACAGATTAGTCCCAAATTAGGTCATATCACAACTTTCGGAGGCAATCCCGTCATTGCCGCGGCCTGTCTGGCTACTCTTGGGGAAATCACGGAAACCGGACTCATAGCACAGACACTCGAAAAGGAAATAGTTTTTCGGAAATTATTGAAACATTCGTTGATCAAAGAAATCCGGGGAAAGGGTCTAATGTTGGCCTTGATCTTGGAAAATTCCGATATTGCGAACCATTTGGTGCTCACCTGTGCCAAAAAGGGACTTATTCTTTTTTGGCTTTTGTTCGAACCGAAAGCGGTGCGAATATCACCGCCGTTGACCATATCCATTAACGAAATCGAGGACGGTTGCGGCACGATTCTTGAAGTTTTAAAGATGTACGGGCAATAACCTGTTAACTAATTTGTTAATAATATAGCTTGTACCCGGACTGAAAGATAGTCCCAAAAGGCTACTTTTAAATCCATAGTAAGAATTCGCCCTACGTATTTGCGAGGGGCGATTCCGTAACCAAAACCGTTCTATGGCGCTAGAATCCAACGAAAAGCCCAACCAACCCATCGACAAGTTCGAATCGATGCTCAAGACAGACGACGTCTATTTCTTCGATGCGGAGGATTTTGAGGATATTATCCATCATTATCTTAATAATGGCAAGATAGCCCTGGCCAAAAAGGCCATCAAAATCGGTCTACAACAGCATCCCGCCTCGATAGAACTGAAATTGCTTGAGGTAGAGGTGCTCGTATTCGAAAACCATCTTGATCTTGCCGAAAATTATCTGGATGCGCTTCAGGTGCTGGACAGTACCAATGAGGAGATTTTCATCCAACGGGCCAATATATATTCCAAAAAGGATAATCACGAGGCCGCCGTGGCACTTTTGAACGAAGCCTTGAACCTATCGGAGTACAGCTTCGATATCCATTCCCTTTTGGGCATGGAATATCTTTTTATGGACGATTTCAAGCTTGCGAAGGAAAGTTTTATGCGCTGCGTATCGTTCGATGAACAAGATTACTCCTCGCTCTACAACGTTATTTATTGCTTTGAGTTTTTAGAGGATTACGATGGCGCCATACTTTACCTGAACGATTATTTGGACCGGAACCCCTACTGCGAAGTGGCCTGGCACCAACTGGGGAAACAGTATTTCTCCAAAAAAATGTATCCCGAAGCCCTTACCGCTTTCGATTTCGCCATTATTTCGGACGATACCTTTATCGGGGCCTATTTCGAAAAAGGCAAGGTGTTGGAAAAAATGGGGAAATACAACGAGGCCATCGAAAATTACGAGACCACGATACAAATGGAAGATCCCACCTCACATGCCTACCTCCGGATCGGAAAATGCCATGAGCAGCTCGAGAACGACGAAATGGCCAAGTATTACTATTATCACACCGTACACGAAGACCCGTTGTTGGATAAGGGCTGGCTCGCCATCACCGATTTTTATTTTCGTAGAAAAAACCATCACAAGGCCCTGTATTACATCAATAAAGCTTTGAACATCGACGGTGAAAATCCGCAGTATTGGAAAAAATGTGCCCAAATCAACAAGGCACTGGGCAAATTCGATCAAGCGGATTACGCCTATAAACAGTCCGTAGACCTTGGCAACTACGAACTGCGTACCTGGTTGGGATGGGCCGATGTCGCCCTGCGCAACCAAGACATACCCGGGGCCATACATATTCTATCGCAGGGTCAGGAGTTTTATCCCGATAATGCCGAAATCAAATACAAAACGGCGGGTTTCCAGCTTGAAATAAACGACCTCATCAATGCCCGCATCAGCCTAATCGATGCCCTAAGGCTCGATTTTGGAAAACTGCAACTCTTTTGCGATCAATTTCCCCAATACGCCCATACGGATTGGGTGAAGAATATCGTTTCAAAAGTGGCCCGTAGGTCACGTTAATGGGTAATCAGCAACTACAAACGCCACCCCCGTATTAGTCCAATTTAAAATCCTATTTTTGTTGCCTTTGAAATAACTTTCATGGAAAACAGAAACTTGCTACAATACGTCTTTGTCACGCTTAAGGGAATGGCCATGGGGGCGGCCGATGTGGTGCCGGGCGTCTCTGGCGGCACCATTGCCTTTATTTCCGGCATTTACGAAGAATTGATCACCTCGATAAACAACGTAAACCTTTCCCTTTTTAAAACCTGGAAAAAAGACGGTTTCAAAGCGGCTTGGAATCAGTTGAACGGCAATTTTTTACTGGCGCTTTTTTTGGGGATTTTTATCAGTCTATTTTCCTTGGCCACCTTGGTCAGCTGGCTACTTGACAACGAACCCGTACTTTTATGGTCCTTCTTTTTCGGACTGGTAGCGGCTAGTGTTATTTTTGTAGGCAAGGAAATCGAAAATTGGAATCCGGGAGCTATTGTTGCGTTGCTAATCGGTGCCGCGATAGCCTTTTATATTACCACCCTTCCGCCTTCCGGAAACAGCGACAGCTTGCCTTATCTTTTTCTGTCGGGAGCCCTGGCTGTTTGTGCCATGATTTTGCCCGGTATTTCGGGTGCCTTTATCTTAGTGCTTTTGGGCTCTTACAAAACCATTCTCGATGCTGTTCATGAGCGAAATATCACCTTAATTGCCATCGTGGGGGCGGGAGCCATTTTCGGACTCCTCAGTTTTGCCAAGTTACTCAAGTGGATGTTCAACAATCACAAAAACATCACCCTGGCGGTGCTCACCGGTTTTATTTTGGGTTCTCTCAATAAAATCTGGCCCTGGAAAAGGATACTGGAGACCAGAACAATCGGTGAAAAAGAAATAATCATCGATGAAAATGTATCCCCCTTTGCCTTTGCTGGCGACAACCAACTTATCTACGCCCTAATAGCCGCTATCATCGGTTTTTCGCTTATTTTTATCCTCGAACGTACCGCCTCGAAAAAATAGGTCTTTTTACATGTACAATCCGAGAACGCTTAGCGACAAATTCTTTTTGGTCATCAAGGGCCTTTGCATGGGCGCGGCCAACAAGGTGCCGGGCGTATCTGGCGGTATCGTGGCCTTTGTCGGCGGATTTT
This sequence comes from Pricia sp., assembly GCF_041745955.1. Taxonomy (NCBI): domain Bacteria; kingdom Pseudomonadati; phylum Bacteroidota; class Flavobacteriia; order Flavobacteriales; family Flavobacteriaceae; genus Pricia; species Pricia sp. The sequence continues at coordinate 4,231 of NZ_JBGTHY010000130.1, read as the reverse complement.
ACGAAGAGTTTATCTACTCCCTGCAGAAAATCAATACCAAGGCCTTCAAATTACTCTTCAACGGCAGGTTCAAAAGTTTTTATCGCTACGTCAACGGCACCTTCCTTACGCTTTTAATATTCGGTATGTTGGTCAGCTATTTTAGCGTATCGCAATTGCTGGATTATTTTTTGGTCAGGAAAGAACTGTTCGTGTGGTCTTCTTTTTTTGGGATGATCTTGGGATCCATCTACTATATCGGCAAAGATTTTGAACATTGGAACCAAAAGACCGTAATCGCAGGTATCATCGGTCTGATTGTAGGTATTTCCATCAGTTTTTTGAGTCCCGCAAAAGAGAACGACAACCTCTTTTTTATCTTTATGTGCGGCATTATCAGCGTTTCGGGCATGACACTTCCTGGACTGTCCGGTTCCTTTATCCTAATTCTACTCGGCAACTATGTATTGCTGCTGGTCGATTCGGTCAATGCGCTATATCAGACCTTTGGAGAAATGTTCCGGGGGGACTTCAGTTTTATCCAAAATCAGGCGCGATTGCACATCCTAAAAATCCTAGCTGTTTTCACCTTGGGATCCGCCACGGGCCTTGTAAGCTTGTCCCATTTGTTAAGTTTTGTGTTGAAAAATTACAAGCATATTACAACAGCAGTAATTATCGGTTTTATTACGGGATCGCTAGGCGTAGTCTGGCCGTGGAAAAAAACCATCTTTAAAATGGACGACGCCGGCAATGCGCTTATCGATTCCAACGGTAAGGAAATCATTGCGAACTACGAACGCTATTTTCCCGATTTCACCAACAGTGAAAATTGGTGGGCCCTGTTCTTTGTCGCTGTCGGTATCTTAGTTTTATTGGGATTGGATTGGTATGGGAAACGGAGGAAAGAGTTTCAACAATGAAAAAACACAGGTTCGGATTGGTGGGCAAAAACATTTCCTATTCCTTTTCCAAAGGATATTTTACGGATAAATTCTCGAAGTTGGAATTGGAAGGATATTCGTATGAAAATTTTGATCTGCAGCGGATTGATGAATTGCCCGAACTCCTTAAATCCAATCCGGATGTAATGGGCTTGAATGTGACCATTCCCTACAAACAGGAAGTCATACCCTATTTGGATGAATTGGATGCCCAAGCTGAGGAAATCGGCGCCGTCAATACCATCAAATTCGAAGGAAACCGCCTTATCGGTTATAACACGGATGCCTACGGATTTCAAAAAACCATAGAACCTTTTTTGAAATCCCATCATACCAAAGCGCTGATTTTGGGAACGGGCGGAGCATCCAAGGCCATTGCTTTTGTTCTCGGCCAACTTGGAATCGGTTTTACCTATGTGTCCAGAAATCCCGATGCAACTCAAATCGGGTATGACGAGCTCAATCGATCGGTGCTAGAAAAACATCCCATTTTGGTCAACTGTACGCCATTGGGCACACACCCGAACGTCGACCAAAAACCGGAGATTCCCTATCCCCATATTACCGAAAAACACCTGCTTTTCGATTTGATCTACAATCCAAAAAAAACAGCATTTCTGACAGAAGGGAAACAGCGGGGTGCTGATATCGTCAATGGACTTGGTATGCTGGTGCTTCAGGCGGATAGGGCTTGGGAGATATGGCGGGAGTATTAATTTGACCCGCCCTTCCGGTAGGCAGCCCTCTGATAATTCGACTTTGGGATGAATGGCGGATGGATTGATTTCGGATTTGATTTTTGTATTTGAATTTAAGCGATAGCCAAAGAAGTCCTCCATAACCTTTGCCGTTAACGCCGTTGTTAGTATCTTGAACGATTAACCGCTTGTTCAACCAATAATTGTCATCATGGGGGAAGATAAAGAGAAGGAAATGGAGGAAAAGCCATCTGCGTCCGAGGGAAAAAATGAAGATACCAACGTCGAAGAAACCGAAGTCGCCGCTAGGAAAACATCCCAAACCAAAACAATCCAAGCCAAAACATCTGAAGAAGAGGACGAGGTTTTGGACGGCGAGAACGCAGAAGATGCAGAAGATTCCGATAACGACCGTCGACACGCCATTCCTATCTTGGACTACGAGGCGATGTCGATGGATAATTTGGTCGGCGAACTGCAAAAGTTGGTGCGAAACGAAAAGGTACAGTCCATCAAAAAACATGTCGATGGCATTAAATACGAGTTCGACCAAAAATTCGATGATTTTTTGGAAGGTAAAAAGGAAAAGTTTATCGAAAGTGGTGGCAATGAAATCGATTTCCGATACAATTCGACCACTAAAAATCAATTCAACGAAGTCTACAATGATTACCGCGAAAAACGGAACCAGTATTATAAAAATCTGGAGAAGAACCTTAAAGAGAACCTTTCCGAACGATTGGCGATCATTGAAGAGTTGAAAGGATTGACAAGCGTCGAGGAAGATATGGGTTCGACCTATAAGGCCTTTAAAGACCTTCAGGAAAAGTGGCGCAATGCCGGACCGATACCTCGTGACAGTTACAATAACGTGTGGCGCACCTATCGTCACCATACCGAGATTTTCTACGATTTTCTGCACCTGAACCGCGAAATGCGCGACCTTGATTTCAAGCGAAACTTCGAGGAAAAAGAAAAATTGGTGCAACGTGCGGAAGCTTTGTCTCACGAACCCGATCTCAACCGTGTTTTCCGCGAACTACAGGCCTTGCATAAAATTTGGAAGGAAGATATCGGACCGGTAGGCCAGGCGCACCGCGAAGAAATCTGGGAACGCTTCAGCAATGCCTCCAAAGTGCTGCACCAAAGACGGCAGGATTATTATAAGGAGCTTGAGGCGACCTATGGGAAAAACTTGGAAAACAAAATCGAGATCATTGCGGCGATTACCGCTTTGGGCGAAAATGTATCCAGCAACCATCGGGAACTACAAAAGCAAATAAATCAGTTGGAAGTCCACCGAAAGGCTTTCTTCAAAGCGGGAAAAGTGCCCCGCAACGCTAACCAAAAGACCTGGGCCGCATTCAAGGACGCCGTGCGCAGTTTTAATCGGACCAAAAACGCCTACTACAAAAACCTAAAACAGGAAGAGCAAGGCAACCTCGACAAAAAGCGGGAACTGGTGAACTTAGCCAATTCGTTAAAGGACAGTGAGGATTTCGAAACTGTTACCCCGAAAATGAAACGCATACAGGCCGATTGGAAGAAAATCGGCCATGTACCGAGAAAGTACTCCGATAAGATATGGAAGGAATTCAAAAATGCCTGTAACCAGTATTTCGATAGGCTGAATGCCCTCAAAAACGAGGGCCGTGAAGAAGAGGAAGCCAGTTTTGAAAAGAAAACGACCACCCTGAAAGAGTTATTGGCCTTTGAACCGTCTGGTGAACGTGATGGGGATCTAGAAGCCGTAAAGTCCTTTATCGAAGCATGGAAAAGCTTGGGGAGGGTACCGTTCAAGAAAAAGAACATCGACCAAAGATTCAATGAGGCGCTAGACGGCCTTTTCAAAAAAATGGGGCTTGCTCCCCAAAAGGTCGAACTTTTGAAATACGGAAACAAAATACAGCAGCTGGCCAACGGTGACAACGAACAGGCGATTCAGGAGGAGCGCAGTTTTATCCGCAAAAAGATAGAGGAGACCCAGGGCGAAATACGTCAATTGGAGACCAACCTTCAATTCTTCTCCAATGCCTCGGATGACAATCCCCTGCTACAGGATGTCGTTAAAAGAGTGGATGTCCACAAAGCAGCATTGGATACTTGGAAGGCCAAACTAAAAAAGCTGAACATCATGAACAACAGTATTCAGAGGGAATTGGAAGAATCAGAGGAATCGGAAGAATCGTAGAGACTGCAGTGAACCCATCTATTAACCCTAATTCAAGGCTAGAACCTCCTCTTCCACCTTCAAGGTTCCCAAATATTCTATCAGGTCGACCAGATCATCTTCTGACATTACCATGGCCAAACCTTCGGTCATAAGCGATTTATCCATCGCCTCAAGATTTTTAATATCCGCCAATGGAATTTCCTTTTGCGTACCGCCCATCATTTTTAAGGTAAGTACATCTTCGGTACGGCTCAAGATGTAACCGGTCGCCGAACTACCGTCGTTCATTTTCACGTTGTAACCTTCATATCCAAAATTGATTCCCGCGCTGGGATAGATAATACTGGAATACAAAAATTGCTTGGAGAGTTTGTTACCGATATCGGATAAGGCGGGACCGAACTCTACGCCTTCATTACCCGATACGTGGCATGCAA
>NZ_JBGTHY010000129.1:0-1980 GCF_041745955.1 Pricia sp. | reverse complement strand
TTGAAACTGCCCAATATCGTATTGGCCATTTTGACCATGGTTCTTTTCTACTTTCTTGCGCGAGGCGTTAGAAATCTCCTCAGAAAATATCTTTTGAAGCATATCGGTCAGGAATCGATACAAAGCATCGTCGGCAAGAGCGTATTTATCGGGGTAATTTTAATAGGGTTTTTCACCGCGTTGAGCGTATTGGATCTAGATAAGGTACTTACCAGTATTTTGGCAGGTGCCGGGGTACTGGGTCTGGCCATCGGTTTGGCCTTACAGGGTACACTGAGCAATACCGTAGGGGGTTTTATGCTCTCCTTTATGCCCGACATCCGCATTCATGATTCTATTAAAAATGGGGACGCTTCGGGTGTGGTGCAGGAAATTTCGCTCCGAAACATCGTTATAAAGACCCCTGAGAACTATATTACCGTAATACCGAATTCAAAATTTGTAGATGGCGCGTTCACCAATTATTCCCTAACGCAAAGAGGCCGTATTACCGTTAATTGCGGTGTAGGCTATGAAAGCGATCTTCAAGAAGTCGAAGATCTTACCGTAAAGATAATCGGGGAGAATTTCGAACAAAAAAACGGTGAAGGTGTTGAATTTTTCTTTACCGAATTCGGGGATAGCTCTATCAACTTTATGGTTCGTTTTTGGACTGATGTTACGGGCTTTAAACAGGAACATGCGGCTAGGCACCAAGCCATAAAATTGATGAAGCGGCATTTCGATGCCGAAGGCTTCAACATACCTTTCCCTATTCGTACGTTGGATTTTGGTAAGAATAACTTGACGATACATACCGAAAAGCAAATTGGGAAAGAGTCGAAGAGTTAGTACAAAAATAAATCATCCTTTGATCAACTCACCAATTTTTTCAAGTCCCTCGCCGTTGTAATCCGACTTTTGCAGTGCCTGGATAAATTGGGCGATTTTGGCGGGATTCATATTTTCGCCCAACACCCTGACCAACATAAATCCCTTTTCTTCGCTGTCGCCATAAATCACTACCTCATCAATGGCATCATCATCGCCCAAATAGGTGATGGTGGCCTTGCCATAGCTGGTGTTCATTTTGATGAGCTCATTAAATCTTTTATGCTGCAAAATGGATTTTACCTTGGCTTTTTCGATTTCGAATTCCGCAACGTTGTCATCCGTTTTCTTGAATGCCAAGACATTGAGCTTGCGCAGGGATTCTAACGCATCTTTTTGCGCTCCCGTCAAATCGGTCTTTTTCATATTCAAAAGACTGACTGGCAAATCGACGGACAAAAAATTCGGGTTTTCGGAATTATCGACATAGTATTCCTGCAGGCTTTGGGTGGAATTACAGGCAGCAAGAGCCAGTAAAAGCAGCGTATAAATACTTGATTTTATAGTTTTCATAATGATGTTTTAGATTGTTTTGGAAAGTTGAGGATTGTCAGAGGCGTGTAGGCAGTGTGCGCCGCAACTGCGATCGCCTATTTCTTGCTTGCTTGATCTAGTTCTTTTGGCAGCCCCATCTTATTGGTCAGCGCCCCGATTTTAGTCAAATCGATATCCCCTGTCATCGAGACTAGAATACTTTCGAATTTTCGGTTGTGGAATCCCATTTTAGGGTTTTCAATATCGGAAACGAACAGTAATAGTTCGCTGACATGGTCCTCGTCTTTTCCCTCCTTGACGTAGAATTTTACCGTGGCATCTTTATCCTTTACCTGCATCAGTTCCTCCAAGGTCGAAGATTTCAGATACTGTTTGACGGTCATGGCCATATCTTCCGAAATATCGGCATCCTCGGTCATAAAGACCTTGATGCCCTCGAGACTTTGGGCAATGTCGGCAAAATCCTGCGATTCCTGGTCGTTTTGATCGAAGGCCGCAATATTGCCCGCAAGTTTGATCATGCTTTGGTTTACCGTTACCGAGCCCACATTATCCATGGAATCATATTTATCGAAAACGGATTGTGAAATACCCAAGAGCGGCAAAAGTGCCAAA
>NZ_JBGTHY010000128.1:0-8079 GCF_041745955.1 Pricia sp. | reverse complement strand
TTTTGCTGTGCTTCTGAGAAAACTTTCAGATATTCAAGACTTTCTTCCTGTAGATAAGGAACTTTCCCCTTTAAGAATTGCAATAGTAACCGCTAGAAATGCGCCTAGCCACATGAGGGTTATCAAAACCTTGCGAAAATGGAATGTCTATGTTGACGAGGCTTATTTTATGGGCGGACTGCCAAAAGAGAAAGTACTTGAAGCCTTTGGTGCTCATATCTTTTTTGATGACCAACACACACATTTAAGTGACTCTAGCAAAAAAGTGCCTTGTGGTAGAGTGCTTTACAAATCTAATTCTGTTTTGAAAAAATATGAGAGGGAACTTATTTTAAAACCAAAGACAAAGGGTAAAAAGGGAACGAAATGAGTCAAGTAAAATCCAGACAACGGGTAACCGACCATGGTGAAGTATTTACTTCTGAAAGGGAGGTTACCGCTATGCTCGACTTGGTGAAACAAGAGACCGAACGTATTGATTCACGATTTTTGGAACCAGCTTGTGGCACAGGCAACTTTCTAACAGAAATTTTAAGACGAAAATTGAATATAGTGGCCGAAAGATATGGTAAAAATCAACTAGAATACGAACGATATTCCATTTTAGCCCTTTCAAGTATCTACGGAATTGACGTTTTGAAGGACAATGTAATTGAATGCCGTGAAAGATTGCTGAAACAAGCTATTGAGGCATATGATGTATTGTTTTTTTTAAACATTAAAAAGGAATACGAAGAAACGGCCCAATTTTTATGTTCAAAAAACATAATACTTGGTGACGCATTGACACTAATGGATTTGAATGGTAAAAACCCAATTGTTTTTTCAGAATGGTCGGCAGTAAATGGTAGCATAATCAAGAGACGGGACTATACCATGGTAAACCTCCTACAAAGTCAACCCATGGATGAACCTAATCTTTTTTCCGATTTAGGCGACCAAGCTTTCATTCCAACCCCAGTAGCAGAATACCCCTTGACCCATTTTTTAAAATTGGCAGAATATGCTTGAAATAAAAAATTATAATCCAGATGTACTTTCTTGCTTGGCCAATTTGAGCAATGATGAAGTATTTACACCGCCCGAACTGGCAAACCAAATATTGGACTTATTACCTCCTGAAATTTGGAACAACAAAACCGTCACTTTTTTAGACCCTGTGTGTAAATCTGGGGTGTTTTTAAGGGAGATTGCAAAACGTTTGTTAAAAGGCTTGGACAAGGAGATACCGAACCAACAAGTGCGAATGAATCATATTTTTACCAAACAATTGTATGGAATCGCAATTACAGAATTGACATCGTTATTATCTAGACGTTCTGTCTACTGTTCTAAAACAGCAAATGGCAGATATTCAATTGTTGACACCTTTGAAAGCCAGCAGGGAAATATAAAATTTGACCGAATTGAGCATACTTGGAAAAATGACAAGTGCACTTTTTGCGGAGCAAGTGAAAGCGAATACAAAAGGGAAGTTTCCTTAGAAACTTATGCTTACGAATTAATACATACTCACGAACCTGAAACTATTTTTGATATGAAATTTGATGTTATTGTCGGTAATCCACCTTATCAACTGAGTGACGGCGGACACGGAACAAGTGCAAAGCCAATTTATCATCATTTTGTTGAGAAAGCTAAGCAGCTAAATCCTAGATATTTGAGTATGATTATTCCTGCTAGATGGTACTCTGGAGGTAAGGGGCTAGATAATTTTAGAGCAGAAATGTTAAGTGACAAACGTATTCGACAAATTCATGATTTTCCGGAAGCGACAGATGTTTTTCCTGGGGTGCAAATCAAAGGTGGAATATGTTATTTTCTTTGGGAAAGAGATAACGAAGGTGACTGTTTGGTATCTACATATGAACATGGTAATGTTATATCTAAAATGGAAAGGCCTCTTTTGATGGATGGTTGTGAAAATTTTATAAGATATAATGAGGCAATTTCTATACTAAAAAAGGTTCAGAAATTCTCCGAAGACTCTATGAGAGAACAAGTCAGCTCTAGAAAACCATTTGGATTGTCAACAACATTTAGAGGTAAAACTCGAAAATTTAAAGAGTCAATCAAAATATATCAAAATGGAGGAACTGCTTATTGCAAAGATGAAGATATAAGGACAAATAGAGAACTGATAAAGTATTATAAAGTGTTAATCGCACCATTGGGAAGCGGAAGTGATTCTTTTCCTCATCAACTATTAGGTATGCCTTTTATAGCGGAACCTAATACTGCATGTACCGAAACTTATCTAGTTGCAGGTATATCGAGTTCGGAAAGAACAGCAGAAAATTTGAAGAATTATTTAAAAACAAAATTTCTGCGCTTTTTAGTTTTGTTAAATAAACCAACTCAGCACGCAACCAGTAAAGTATACTCATATGTTCCGAAACAAAATTTTAAGGAGGAGTGGAATGATGAGAAACTTTATTTGAAATATGGTATTTCCCAAGAAGAGCAGGACTTTATTGATTCATTAATTAGACCCATGGAATAGATATGATTCAAGATTTTTTCCCTTCCAGACCTGAAGTAAATCCAAAAGTATATGCCTATTCCATAGACGCTCCCAATCGCAAAGGGCTGTTAAAAGTAGGTTATACACAGCGTGACGTTGCTATACGTATCGCAGAACAAGTGCAGACAAGTGGTGTCGATTATTCCATCGTATTTGAAGCAGATGCCATGCGTAATGACGGAGATGTATTTACGGACCGTGAAGTACATCGCTACCTGAAAAGTAAGGGAATTAAAAATACGGATGGCGAATGGTTTGAATGTTCCTTAACAGAGGTCAAATCGGCTATTGTTGCCATCACTAAGGGAGAAAAAAACGAAGAAAATAGAACGCTTACTTTCTCCATGAGACCTGAACAAGTAAAGGCAGTAGAAAAAACTAGGGAATATTTTAATAGTTTTTCATCTGAAAAAGAGAATGTAGACAAGACTCCTGAATTTCTTTGGAACTGTAAAATGCGTTTCGGAAAGACATTTACAACTTATCAATTGGCAAAAAGGATGGGTTGGAAAAGGGTTTTGGTCTTAACTTTTAAGCCAGCAGTACATAGCGCTTGGGAAGAAGATTTGATGAGCCACGTAGATTTTGAAGGGTGGCAGTTTATATCCAGTAATCAAGATACTCTAGATTACGAAGATGCTGATAAGAATAGTCCATTTGTTTGCTTTGGTTCATTTCAAGACTTGTTGGGAAAAAACAAGTCTACGGGTGGAATAAAAACTAAGAATGAATGGGTACACACTATTAACTGGGATTGTGTAGTGTTTGATGAGTACCATTTTGGCGCGTGGCGAGAAAACGCTAAAGACCTGTTTGAATCTGAGGATAAAAAAGAACAAGAGTTTGGAGATGGTATAGGTCGTGATTACTTTGACGCTGATATCATGCCCATTACGACCAATGGATATTTATATCTTTCTGGAACACCATTTAGGGCTATTACCTCAGGTGAATTTATTGAAGAACAGATTTTCAATTGGACTTATTCAGACGAACAAAGAGCTAAATCAGAATGGCAAGGTGATAATAATCCATATTTGTCGCTGCCAAGAATGGTCATGTTGACCTATCAATTACCAGATGCTATTACTGAATTGGCAATGGGAGGTGAATTTAATGAATTTGACCTTAATATTTTCTTTAAAGCTGAGGGAGAAGAAGATACTGCTAGTTTTTTGTATGAATCCGAAGTACAAAAATGGTTAGAATTAATTCGTGGTTCCTACTTAGAAACTACGCTGGACAATTTAAAGTTAGGGGCAAAAAAACCCCCTATGCCATTTTCTGATGCTCGCTTACTATCCGTTTTGACGCATACGTTTTGGTTCATGCCGACCGTGGCTTCATGTTATGCCATGAGAAATTTAATGAACGAAAGACAAAATACTTTTTATCATGACTACAATATTGTTGTAGCAGCAGGAACGAAAGCAGGCATAGGAGTTCATGCATTGCCTCCAGTTGAGGAGGCTATGGAAAATCCTTTGCAGTCAAAATCCATAACACTTTCGTGTGGCAAATTGACAACGGGCGTATCGGTGAAACCATGGACCGGTATTTTAATGCTTCGGAATTCTTCAAGTCCTGAAACATATTTTCAAGCGGCTTTTAGGGTACAGACCCCATGGGCTATCAAAAATCCTGACAATAAATCTCCAAACAAAGAAGAGGTAATTAAAAAGGAATGTTATGTTTTTGATTTTGCACCTACTAGAGCGCTTCGACAAATTGCGGAATACAGCACGCAATTAAATGTGGAAGAACCGAACCCTGAGAAATGTGTAGCTGATTTTATTCATTTCCTTCCTGTTTTGGCATATGATGGTAGCTCCATGAACCAAATTGATGCGGCAGGCATTTTGGATATGGCGATGAGCGGAACTACGGCCACCTTGTTGGCAAAAAGATGGGAAAGCGCTTTACTGGTTAACGTAGACAACAATACCCTAAAAAGACTGTTGAACAACAAAGAAGCCTTGGAAGCATTAATGTCTATTGAAGGGTTTAGGTCCCTAAACCAAGAGATTGAAACAATCATCAACAAATCGGAAGCGGTAAAAAAAGCCAAAAAAGAGGCTAATGACAGGGATTTTTCCAAAAAAGAAAAGAAACAACTTTCAGAAGAAGAGAAGGAATATAAAAGTATGCGAAAGCAAATTCAAGAGAAGTTGATAAAATTTGCTACTCGGGTACCAGTTTTCATGTATCTAACCGATTATAGGGAGCGAACCCTAAGAGATGTAATTACCCAATTAGAACCGGGTCTTTTTAAAAAAGTCACTGGTCTTATAGTAAAGGATTTTGAGTTGCTGGTCGGATTAGGGTTGTTTAATAGTGGTTTGATGAACGATGCTGTTTATAAATTCAAACGGTATGAAGATGCCAGTTTAGTATACACAGGAATAAGCAAGCACAAAGGTGAAAATGTTGGATTATATGATACCGTTTTGACTTCTAAAGACTATAAATCCACTTTTGAGAATTTGAATTAAATGAAAGCCACCGAACTCCCCATTATCAATTTTTTACAAACGCCCAATGTCCAATACGTTATACCTGTATACCAACGAAACTATGACTGGACGTTAAGCGAGTGCAGTCAATTGTTACATGACATTATTAACGTAGAACAAGAAGATAGAGGCACCCATTTTATTGGTAGTATAGTTTTTATACATGAGGGAGCGTATAGTACCCGTGAGGTTCGAGAGCTGGTCATCATTGATGGCCAACAGCGCCTGACCACCATCAATATTTTATACGTGGCTCTTTATCGTTTTGCCAAGGAAAAGGGCATGGAAAAAGAAGCAGAAATGCTCTACAACATGTACTTGGTAAACCAGTACGTACAATTGGACTCAAGCAAACTTAAATTAAAACAGACCGATACCAACTCCTTGGCCTTCAAAGCTATTCTAGAAGGTAATGAAAAAGGATTCTCAACATATTCAAATGTAATTGAAAACTATTCTTATTTCAATTCTCAAATTAACGAAGTGAATTTTGAGATTATTAAAAATGGTTTGAAACGTCTCATTTTTGTAGAAATTTCCTTGGAAAGGGATAAAGATGATCCGCAACGAATTTTTGAGAGCCTTAATTCAACAGGATTAGATTTGTCACAATCTGATTTGATCCGTAATTACATTTTAATGGATTTGCAGCCAAGAGAGCAACAACGAGTTTTCAATATAATTTGGAGTCCCATAGAGGAAAATGCCCGTGATTTGGTTAAACAGAAATCTATGGTCTCTGCTTATATCAGGGATTACCTGACACTTAAGAATAAGAAAATACCGAATAAAAGCAAAGTCTACCAAGAATTTAAACAAAATTATTCAGACAAAAGAGATGAGGGTTACATGAATGAACTAGATAGCATTAAGGCCCTCTCCGTTCATTATAAAATGTTCGTGAACCCCCAAACCGTTGGCAATCCAGAAATACGCCAACAACTGGAATACATAAATCGATTAGAGATAAATGTAGCATACCCTTTTTTACTTCAGGTTTTTGAAGATTGGGATAACGGCATAATTGACAAGGCAATTTTATTGAACGTTTTGAAATTAGTGCAGAACTATGCCTGGAGAAGGTTTATTGTCGGCTTGCCAACCAACTCCTTGAACAAAATATTCATGACCTTGTATTCTGAAATTGACACAGAGGAATATTACGACAGTTTGGCGATAGCATTATTGAGCAAAAGGGGCAACTCGCGTTTCCCCAATAATGAAGATGTGACTTCAGCGTTAAAGGATAAAGACTTGTACAATATCAAGGCCAAAAATAGAAACTACCTTTTTGAGCTTTTAGAAAACTATAATAACAGGGAATATGTAGATACATCGAAGGACGAAATTACCGTGGAACATATTTTCCCGCAAAACCCTAGCGATAACTGGGTAAGAAATTTAAGCGAAGATGAGCTCTTTTTGTTCAAGGAAAAATTTTTAAATACCATCGCCAACCTTACCTTATCCGGTAATAATGGAGCATTGGGCAACAAGTCATTTTTGGAGAAAAAGAAGATGAATTTTAAAGTAGGTGAACAGGGCTACATCTATAGTAGACTTTGGTTGAACGATTACCTGAAAACTATTGACACATGGAACATTAAGGCTTATGAAACTCGTTTCAATCTCATAAGTAATCGTTTTCTAGTTATTTGGAAATATCCTGATGTTGAAGTGCCATCAAATGGTGACATAATTGAACAAACAATATTTGAAGCCGAATCGCCAAGGCACAAAAAATTGGAATACTTTATTTTTAGAAACAATAAAGTCGAAGAGCCGGCAATTGCAAATATGTATAGCCATGTGTTACAAGAACTGTATACCATTAATACAGAATTGTTTTTAAGCAACGACATACTTCGTATTTCTAGAGACAAAGAAGAATTTCGAAGTGCTCAAGAAATTACCAATCGCTATTATGTAGAGTTCAATATTGACAGCGACACCAAATTCAATATTCTGAAAAAGTTATTGTCGTTGTTTGATTTAGAGGAAGAACTTCTTATTAAATATGACTTAGATGTGGCAATACAAGGCAACCGATATGGAATTCGCAAGGAGTATTGGACACAGTTGTTGCCGTTGATAAAAGAAACCGATTTATTCCGGAACGTCAGCCCCACGAAAACCCATTTTATTAGTTGTGGTGCCGGAAAAACTGGAATCAGTTATACGCTAGTAACCACGGGATCGCATTGCCAAGTTGAACTGAGTATATTAGCCGGCCAAAAGGAAACCAATAAAAGTTACTTTAAAAAATTGAAGGCTAATCAAAATTCCATAGAACATAGTTTTGATAATAAATTAATCTGGCAAGAACTTCCCGAAAATAAAATGAGCCGAATAAAATATGTATTGGACGATGTCAATCTTTTTGATAAATCTCACTGGTCAAAGATGAATACTTTTTTTCTAGAGCAATTACCAAAATTTGAAGAAGCTTTTGCACAAGAAATTTCAAAATTGTAATTCAGAATGCACAACTTTCCAAATCTTGCCTAAACGTCAACTGAATCACTATGACTCTAATTATCGGTTGTATTACTAAAGACTTTGGTATAATAGCTGGCGATACTCAACTTTCTTCAGGTGATTTAAAAAGGGGCGAATTTGAAAGATTAGTACAAACAAAGGTCCATCAGTATGGGCCGGACTTCATGATGGGTATATTGGGAAAGTGGGGCTATATTGAACCAATGAAAGATTGCACAGGTACCCAAATAGACTATTTTAAAACACTCAACAGAGAAATTCAGAAGTCAGCGGTAAAGGATAAGTTAGGCTATTTAAGCAAATTTCTTCCAGGGAAACCAAATATCGAGGCCACAGCCATATATATTAAAAAAGAATCAAATTTTATTTTAGATTGTATTACAAATGATGGAAACGAAAAAACCATTAAAAAAATAACAATTGCTGATAAACGTTTGGTTTTTAATGAACCTTTTTTTGATACGGATCCGAACTATGTGGAAAGTAAAGTCCGTGACTTTATTAAAATCAATAAGTTGACAGACGGCCTTCCGGATTCCCTTT
>NZ_JBGTHY010000127.1:0-8632 GCF_041745955.1 Pricia sp. | reverse complement strand
TAACGGATGTCGAAACCCAATCATTAGTAGTTGAATTGGATGCCATTAACGCATCCATAGAAAGAGGAAATTTTGTAATCGAAGATTCCTTCGAGGATATGCATTCCAAAATCGAGTATTTGCTCACGAAAAAGCTCGGCGATACAGGTAAGAAAATCCATACCGCCCGATCCCGAAACGATCAGGTCTTGGTCGCTATGCATTTATACCTAAAGGATGAACTGACCGAAATCAAAACCCTGACCAAAACGCTTTTCGACCTCCTATTAAAACTGGCGGAAGAGCATAAGGATGTATTGCTACCCGGATATACCCATTTGCAAATCGCAATGCCATCCTCTTTCGGGTTATGGTTCTCGGCCTATGCGGAAAGTCTGGTCGACGACCTCTATTTTATCGAGGCGGCTTACAAGGTAGCCGATCAAAATCCGTTGGGAAGTGCTGCGGGCTATGGCAGCTCATTTCCGATCGATCGGAGTTTTACTACCGAAGAAATGGGTTTTGCAACGATGAAGTACAACGTAGTCGCCGCCCAAATGGGCCGTGGGAAAGTCGAAAAGGCGACCGCCTTCGGAATGTCGAGTATTGCCGCTACCCTTTCAAAAATGGCGATGGACATCTGCCTCTACATGAGCCAGAACTTGGATTTTATTTCCTTTCCCGATGAGCTGACCACCGGCAGTAGTATCATGCCGCACAAGAAAAATCCGGATGTATTTGAACTGGTCCGTGGGAAGTGCAACAAACTGCAGAGCATCCCCAACCAATTGACCATGGTCATCAACAACCTGCCCAGCGGCTATCACCGCGACCTGCAGTTGGTCAAGGAAATCATCGTCCCGGCCCTTCAGGACATGAAGGCTTGTCTTGAAATCTTAACGTTTAGCCTAAAGGAAATCCGTGTCCATAAAAATATCCTTGACCATCCGAAATACGATTATATGTTCAGTGTCGACACCTTGAACGAGCTGGTACAGAACGGGATGCCCTTTAGGGATGCCTACAAAAAAATGGGGCAGGAAATTCAAGCGGGCACCTTCATCCCAAAACGCGATATTGAACACACGCATGAGGGCAGTTTGGGGAATTTGTGCCTGGAGGAGATTCGGGAAAAGATGAGAGAAATTTGAGGTTCAACCAAGCCACTCTACTTCCGTAAGCTACTTCTATCCAACCTAGACTTGATATGTATTCTGCGTTTTTAAGGGTTTCTTACATTTCAGCCAATACATCCCTATGGTTCAAATAATTTGGTATCCTCTTTTAAAAGATTATATTTAATAAAAAATAACCGGTTTGATAACACATGTTAAAATTGATGGATTTAAGTCATTCGTTAACTTTGAAATGAATTTCACTCCTTTCACGGTTATTGCCGGCCCCAATGCCTCGGGCAAGAGTAATTTGTTCGATGCTCTTAAACTTTTGTCTGATCTTTCCCACACTGATTTAAAAAATGCTTTTAGAAATCAAAGAGGGGATGCCAAGGAATTGTTCACGCAATATTCCAGCAAAGAGTATGCAAGCCAAATGTACTTTTATGTTGAAATGTTGCTGGACAAAGAAATAAAAGATAGTTGGGGCGGAAAGTCGACGCTGAAATACACCAGGCTAAAATACTCCTTAAAAATCTCCAGAGAAAAGAATAAAGATGGAATAGATGAGCTATTCATTAATGAAGAAACTCTTGAACCAATTAAGCATCAACAGGACTTATGGGTAAAGGAATATATTCCCAATCAAACAAGAGATTTTTGGAGACCTAAAGTACCTGTAGGAAAAAGAGGCAAACCATACATCTATACCGATATGAGAAATGGAATTCCTACCATTAAGTTGGCGCAGGACGGAAAGCGAGGAGGAAAAGAAACCCCTGCAAATACGGTAACTAGAACGGTATTGAGCGGTATAGACGACGTTGGTTTCCCCCACGCTTTTGGTGCAAGGGAAGAAATGAGAAATTGGAACTTTCTTCAACTGAACCCTGATGACTTGAGGCGACCTACAAAGAAGGAGATGGGCATGTCTGACATTATAACCCAATCGGGCGAGAACATTGCGGCTGCATTGTTCAGGATTCAAAGTGAGGATAACTATGTACTTAAGGAAGTTTCCAGAAAATTGAACAATATACTTCCGAATTTGACCGAGGTCAATGTTATGGATGATGTTGCCAATAATCAATATGTTATTAAAGTTACAAGTGACGACAACAAAATCTATTCATCTCAAGTGCTCTCCGAAGGAACCCTGAGATTATTGACCTTATGTATTTTCTTATATGACGACACCCACAAAAACCTTTTATGTTATGAAGAGCCTGAAAATGGCATTCATCCTTTTCGTATTAAATTTTTAACTCGGCTATTGAACGATTTAAGCGTTGATTTTGATGACACCGAAAATCCATTAAGACAAATTTTGGTAAATACCCATTCACCTGTCTTGGTCAAAGAAATAATTAATTGGAAAGGCGATAGTAGAGTTAGTGTTTGGTTTTCTCAACTGACCACGTTAATTACCGATATCAAAAAGGAAAAAATTAAAATTAACATAACCAGAATTGTTCCCGTAGTTAAAGATATTTCTGAAGAACAATTGAAGATAAGATTCCCAGATTTAAGTTTAAACGAATCAGAGATAAAGCTAACCTTAGCCACGGTAAACAGATATCTCGTAACTACTGATATGGAACAAATATCCATTCCCCTATGATAAAGCAACTTATAATTGGATTGGCTTGCGAAGGTCCGACTGACGCAAGATTTCTCTCATCCATTATAAAGAGAACTTTCGAAGACGTGATATTTGAGTTCACGACCAATGTTGAAATTTTAGATGTTCAGAATATAATAGTACCTAATGACGCTTTCAATGATTACGCTCGAAATGCTGCCAAAGAAGGTGCGGAAAAATTCGGGATTCTAGTTTTATGCCTTCATGCGGATGCAGATGATTTTACAGATGAAAATACTTTTGAAACAAAGATAAAACCGGCCATTGAATCCATTGCGAATTCGGAAATCGATATTTGCAAGAATATAATACCCATAGTACCGATCAAAATGACGGAATCATGGCTTTTAGCGGACCAAGAATGCTTTAAGGATGAGATTGGGACATCCAATTCTTTTGCTGATCTGGGCATCGACAGACCTCCGGAAAATCTTTCTGACCCAAAGAATACCATATCCGAGGCCATTAGAATAGCCTTTGAAGACAAGCCCGCCAGAAGGAAACGTCCAAAGATTTCCGAACTGTATCTTCCAATTGGCCAAAAATGTAGTATTGTCCATCTTGAAAAACTTACATCCTACAGTAAATTTAAGGATGCGGTCAAGGATTGTCTTCTTGAACTGAACTATATCCAAAGTGTTGATTGAAGGAATAGTTCTTTAGGCTATGGAATCCCGTCAAACTATCCTCGGAGAGCAGTCCTCCTATTGGTGGCAAGAACTTTCCGAAGGGGCAAAAGAAAACATATCTATCGGACTCAATGATTTTGAGGAAGGGAGAACCATGTACTCAAAAGAATTTAAGAAAAATCTTGCCACTGACTAATTTTTTTTTTCAAAAAATTATGATAAAAACACAATATCCCATTTTAGCGCTTTTATCACTTTGCTTTGCTATCGTAAAAGCCCAAGACGCCTACCAAAGAAATTCCTCCGCCGACATACAAGACTACATCTTCAACCTAAGCCTGAACGACACCACCAACCAAATCGAGGGCGAAGCCGAAATTACCGTAGACTTCAAGAACAATCCCGAGGCATTTGCACTGGACCTCATCGGCAAATCGCGCACTTTCGGCATGGAGATTACCGATATTTTTGAGGGCGAAAACGCAGCAAACTACACCTTCGAAAACAACAAAATCAAAATCACCCCATCATCCGATTCGACCCGATCAAGAACGTTTAAAATAGCATACCAAGGCATTCCCGAAAGAGGCTTGGTCATCGATACGACAAAGTTTGGCCAACGTTCTTTCTTCGGCGATAACTGGCCGAATCTGGCGCGGCACTGGCTGCCTTCTGTCGACCACCCGTATGACAAGGCCGGTATCGAATTCCGTATTACCGCGCCCGAGCATTTCGATGTGGTCGCTACGGGCGAAAAAATCGAGGAAAGCTATTTGGGCGATGGGAACAAGCTTACTATTTATAAAGAACCCGCCCCCGTGGCTATGAAAGTGGTGACCATCGGGGTAACCCAATTTGCCAGCAGGTTGATCGACGAGGTCTATGACATTCCCGTAACCGCTTGGGTGTACCCCGAAAACCGATTGGATGGATTTTCCGATTACGACGTAGCATCCGAGGTGCTGAAATATTTTATCGATAATATTGGTCCGTATTCCTATGCGAAGCTTGCTAATATGCAGGCCAAGACCCAATGGGGCGGACTCGAAAATGCGGGCACGATATCCTATTTCGAAAATTCCGTTACCGGAAAAAATGAGGTCGAAGGCCTTATCGCCCATGAAATAGCGCACCAATGGTTCGGCAATTCCGCCACCGAAAACGATTGGAACTATGTTTGGCTCAGCGAAGGTTTTGCTACCTATTTTGCCATTCTCTACCAAGAAAGTGTCTACGGTGATGAAAAGCGAAAGGAAGAGCTGGCCCTCGACCGGAAACAGATTTTCGAATATTACGGTAAAAATCCTTCGCCCATTATCGACCCTAGCATCACAGATCCGTTGAAAGTTTTGAGTGTTAACACGTATCAAAAGGCAGGTTGGGTACTGAATATGCTACGCCATAAACTGGGCGACGGCGTTTTTTGGGAAGGCATCCGCAACTACTACAAACGGTTTCAAAATGCCAATGCCATGACAGCCGATTTCAGAAAGGTGATGGAAGAAGTATCCGGAACGGATTTGAAAGCATTCTTCAAGCAATGGCTACACACCAAAGGACATCCCGAAATCAAATGGGACTGGTACTATCGCAACCGTAAGCTACGCATTACCATTGAACAGCTACAAGACCATCATATCTTTCAATTTCCTTTGGAAGTCGGCGTCATTACCGATGGTAAAATGGAAATCAAAACGCTGCAAATCGACGAAAAATCAAAGACTTTTGAGATTACTAACTCCATGAAGCCCGATGCTCTCGTTCTCGATCCCGAGTCTTGGTTATTGTTCGAGGAAAAGAAATAAAGCCTGATTGTTTGGTATTATATCACCGTGGGTTGTTAGCCCATCAAATTATAGGTATCGGTACTATCCCCGCCAACATCCTGATAACAGAAGACATCCTTTTTTGGAAAGGTCATTGCTCGACCAACTGCACAGAATAACCGTTGACCTACATTAATGTCCATTTCACAACATAAATTTTTTCTAGGGATGCTTCCCCGCTATTTTTGAGAATCAATGGGATGACCTACGCATCCCCAGTCCAAAAATAGTCCCAAATCATGAGGAGAATAGCCCTACCTATTCTATCGCTCTTGGCGGTAGCCTGCAGTTCAGAAATCGATGAAGTAACCTTCGAAGAAATCAACGAAAAAGTAAGCTCGGAAGCGTATAACGATGAAACTGCCAAAGAAAATAATTCAGCGGAAGATGTAGATGAAATGGCACTCCTGACATCCGACCAAAAAGAACTGATTTTTTATTTTCAATACTTAACGCTTTGGAAAGGGCCGCACGTGACCGAAATCGATAAGAACAGAAAATGGACAACTCCGATGATACTGCATCTCGACGGCATGATCACCGACGAATACAGGGAGACCGTAGAAAGTGTCATCTCTCAATATAATACCCTGTTTACAGAAAGTGATTTTAGAATTACATTGACCGAAGACCCCGATGATGCCAATGCAAGCCTATTTTTCGGAACTAAGGAAGATGTTGCAGTTGTCTGGCCCGACATGTACGCTATTATAAAAAAAGGTAACTATGACGGGTACGCAAAGACAAGCTCTCAAAATTCCATAATCACCGCTACCCGTATATGGATCTCAAACCCCATCGGAGCACTTTTCAAACACGAAATGGGCCATGCCCTCGGCTTCGGCCATTCAAATCATTGTGAGGGCAAAAAGAGTATAATGTGCTCTACGGTCAGTGCCGCAAGCGCTATTTTGCCCATGGAGGCAAATGTAATTCGATACCAGTACCACCGAGACTTGCCTCACGGCCTGTCGGAAACGGAAATCGAAGAAGTTTTGGCAAATATTATTCTCAACGAACGATAAGTTCTTCTTTACTTCGGTTCGGTAGGAATTTAAACACTACGGTGACCGTTTCCGGGACAAGTTGAACAGGCACCGGTCTTCTTTAATTGATCATTCCCAAATTCACCACCTCCTGCTCGGTCAAATACCGCCAATGCCCTCGTGGCAAATCTTTCTTGGTCAATCCCGCATAGACAACCCGATCCAATTTCACAATCTCATATTCCAAAGTCTGGAAAATACGTGTTACGATCTTACTGCGCGAGCTGTAGATTTCCATGCCTATTTGGGTCTTTGGGGCATTCTCGACAAAACTGACCTCCTGTACCTTAACAACTTTTTGATCGACCAGAAGGCCCTCTTGGATCTTTTTCAGGTCGGCACTTCGCAAAGGCTTGTTCAATTCAATATGGAATATTTTTCGGAGTCCGTTTTTGGGGCTGTTCAAACGCTTGGTCAATTCGCCGTCGTTCGTGAACAGCAATAATCCCGTTGTATTTTTATCCAGTTTTCCGACCGGTTTCAATTCGGTCTTGGTGGCTTTTGATATAAGTCCGATCGCAGTTCGATTGCCATGCTCGTTGCGTGCCGCCGTGGTAAAATCCTTAGGTTTATTCAGTAGTACGTATTCCTTTTTTGCGGGATTTAATAAACGGCCGTCGAACCGTACCTCATCGGTCCGTTTCACTTTATGGCCCATTTCTGTGACCGGCTTTCCGTTTACGGTCACACTGCCTGCCGTTATTAGCACATCGGCCTCCCGACGCGAACAGACCCCGGAATTCGATAGGTATTTGTTCAAGCGGATCAGATCGGGATTGCTTGGTCGCTGACTACCTACATCACCTTTTACGGGTGCGTTTCCACGGGCATAACTCTTCTTTCTGAACGTACCGCCCTGTCGGCCCGATGCCTTTTGGCCATTGTCCTTTTTCGACCTGTTCGATGGTTTACTTTCCTTATTGGACTCCGATCGGTTCATGTTTCTGTTTTTGCAAAGGTAAGAAAGGCAATTGGTATAAGGAGCCAATCCACCGGGGAATTGATTATCACAGAATACGGTTCAATACCAAATCCACATCGATCAACAGGATACTAAAAACGCCGACCACAATGATCAACTTCAGAATATTGTGCAACCAAACATAATGCCTTTTTGTACCAGATTTCAGCAACAGCACAAGAAAGAGGAGCAAAAGCAATACACATCCCATAAAATAATAATGCATATAGCCTACATCGAACTTGATAATCAGCAACAGCGAGGGAATCAAGGTGAGCAGGATCAAACCGGATATCAGGAATTTCGAGACCTCGGCACCATATAATATGGGTATGGTATCATAGTTTTGAGCCAGATCACCGGTCATATTCTCGAGATCCTTTATCATTTCCCGCGCCAAAATAAGCAAGAACAGGAAGATGGCATGGACGAATATGACGGCATCGAAGTTCTTATAGTAAACGAAGACCGCAAAGAAAGGAGAAATGGCCAAAATCGCAGAAAAAAAGTTGCCCAAAAACGGTATTCTTTTCAGTTTATGGGAATACAGCCAAATTCCGAAAATATAGGCCGAAAAGAATACGACTGCCCGGAAAGAAACGTAACTGGCGGCGAGTACAGATAAAAAATTAAGCACAAAATAGGTCGAAAGTTTGAAGCGTTGGCTGACCAAACGATCTAACATACTTTTTCGTGGCCTATTGATCAGGTCCTTTTCCGCATCGTAAAAATTATTGATGATGTAGCCGCTGGCAATTACCAGTGCGGACGCGACTACGATCATAAAAAGGTTCAGGTCGAATACTACCTCCCGAAGCGGCAGGTCGGGGGCAAGAATATAAATGGATGCCAAATATTGGGCCAGGGCAATAATGAGAATATTGTATCCGCGTACCACCGAAAATAGGCTCAATAACTTTAAGAGTATGAGTCTATTTTTTCTGCTCAGCATGTGGGAGAGAGTTTCTAGAAGTTGTAGACCACCTCTAAATTGTAATCCTTCAACGCCTTTTTGGCCTTATCGATGTCTTGGGTAAAGCCTAAAATATAGCCTCCACCGCCGGAACCGCAAAGTTTTAGATAATAATCGTTGGTTTCGATGCCCTTTTTCCAAAGTTCGTGGAACTTGGCGGGAATCATCGGCTTGAAATTATCGAGCACCACGTGCGAGAGCTGTTTTAGGTTTCCAAAAAGCGATTTTACGTTGCCGTTCACGAAATCTTCAACGCAGGCATCGGTGTGTTTGATAAACTGGTCCTTAAGCATGTTTCGGAAACCTTCTTGCTTCATCTTCTCCATAAACAACTGTACCATCGGCGCGGTTTCTCCGGTCGAACCGCTATCCAAGAGAAAAACGGCGCCTTTACCGTCAAAATTCTGGGAAGGTATACTCGTCGATTCGATATCTTCCTTGGAATTAATAAGGATAGGAAG
>NZ_JBGTHY010000126.1:0-7689 GCF_041745955.1 Pricia sp. | reverse complement strand
AAATCTTCCGATCCCAGCGTCTCCGCCATAGACAATGCGAACACGCCCTTCGTCGATTCGCTCTACAAAGACTATCCCAACGCGAATTTGTTGACCGATGGTATGAACGTGGGCCTTCCCGAAGGACAGATGGGCAACAGTGAAGTGGGCCACATGAACTTGGGTGCGGGGCGGATTGTCTATCAAGACCTTGCCAGGGTAAACCTGGCCATAGAAAAAGATACGTTAAAGGATGAGAAGGTGCTGAGAGAAGCCTTTTCCTATGCCATAAAGCACGATAGACCCGTTCATTTTCTAGGCCTTTTGAGCGATGGCGGCGTACATAGCCATACCACCCACCTAAACGGGCTCATAACCGCCGGCGAGCGTTACGGTGTAAAGCGAATGTACGTTCACGCCTTTACGGACGGTCGGGACGTAGATCCAAAGAGCGGAATTGGCTATTTGAAAGATTTGACCCAATTCTGTTTGGATACAAAGGCCCAGTTGGCCACCGTAATCGGCAGGTACTACGCCATGGACCGGGACAGTAGATGGGAACGTACCAAAATGGCCTATGACCTTTTGGTCAACGGTATCGGTAAAAAATCCAACGATATTTCTGGCACGGTACTCCATAGCTATGACGAAGGGGTGACCGACGAATTCCTAAAACCTATCGTACTCACCAACGACGATGGTACGCCCGTAGCAAAAATTCAGGAAGGTGATGTAGTTATCTTCTTTAATTTCAGGACCGACCGTGGCCGACAATTGACCCAGGCCCTTAGCCAAATGGATTTTCATGGGCAAGATATGCACCGCTTGAAATTGTATTACGTGACGCTAACCAATTATGACCAGACCTTTGAGGATATAAAAGTTATCTATGAAAAGGATAATATCAAGGAAACCTTAGGAGAGGTTCTGGCAAATGCCGGTAAAAAACAGATCCGTATTGCCGAAACCGAGAAATATCCGCACGTTACCTTCTTTTTTAACGGCGGAAGGGAAGTTCCCTTCGATGGCGAACAGCGGTTGCTATGTCCATCGCCGAAGGTCGCGACCTACGATCTTCAGCCCGAAATGAGCGCCTATGAAATTCGGGATGCCATTATCCCCGAACTCCAAAAAGGGGAAGTCGATTTTGTATGCCTGAACTTTGCCAATCCGGATATGGTAGGGCACACGGGCGATATGGAAGCGGCCATCAAAGCCTGTGAAACCGTCGATGCATGTGCCAAAGCTGTCATTACGGTTGCCAAGGAAAACGGATATTCAACCATCGTCATCGCCGACCATGGCAATTGCGAAACCATGGTCAATCCCGATGGTAGTCCCAATACGGCACACACCACCAATCCTGTACCCTTAATTTTGGTGGATGACGATATCAAACAAATTAAGGATGGGGTCTTAGGCGATATCGCACCGACCATTTTAAAGATGATGGGTATCGAAAAGCCGAAGGTAATGACACGGGAGCCATTGGTCTGAAAGCTTTATCTTTGCAAACTATGGTAAAAATCAAAACATCCGAAGAAATCGAACTCATGCGCGAGAGTGCCTTGGTGGTCTCCAAGACACTGGGCATGCTGGCATCGGAAATCAAATCGGGAATACATACGCTTTACCTGGATAAACTTGCGGAAGAATTCATCCGCGAGCAAGGCGCGGAACCGGGATTTTTAGGTATGTACGACTTTCCGAATACCTTGAATATGAGTCCCAATGCCCAAGTGGTACATGGTATTCCCAATAAAGTACCGCTGAAAGAGGGCGATATTCTCTCCGTGGATTGCGGTGCCTTAAAAAACGGATATTACGGCGATCACGCCTATACATTTCCCATCGGGGAAATCGATTCCGAAACAGAAAAATTGTTGCGGGTCACTAAGGAGTCCCTCTATATCGGCATCCGTGAATTTAAGATCGGTAACCGGGTGGGCGACGTAGGCTATGCCATCCAAAACTACTGCGAAGGGCATGGCTATGGAGTGGTGCGCGAGCTGGTAGGGCACGGTTTGGGGGAAAAACTGCACGAATCCCCCGAAATGCCCAACTATGGCAAACGCGGTCGAGGCAAGAAATTCCTAGAGGGCATGGTAGTCGCCATAGAGCCCATGATCAACGGCGGCACCCGACGCATCAAACAGTTGAAGGACGGGTGGACCATTCTCACCGCCGATGGGAAGCCCAGTGCGCACTTCGAGCACAATGTGGCGATTGTCGATGGTAAGCCGGAGCTGCTTTCAACGTTTCAGTATATTTATGAGGCGCTGGGGGTCGAAAGTGATGAGGAGGAGGAGTTTCGGCGGTCTAAGATGGTACTTTGATTAGGGCGTGATTGGCAAGAAATTCACGAAGAATGCCATTTGGCACTAGTGGGAAGCTAGCGCTAGCGTCTCGATTTTGGTTTTTGGTTTTAAGAGTAAGAAATTCGAGAGAATTCCGGATAGTTCGGAACACTCAATTATCATAATAGTTGCGAAAATTAGTGTAATCCGTGTCCAAACTTTTCAAGTACATTCTCAATGCCCTTCCCAGGCCACTTCTTATAAAGCTCAGCTATCTCGCGCGTCCGGTATTGGCGTTCTGGATGCGGGGTGACCGATATGAGGACCCTATCGACGGAAAGCGTTTCAAGGGATTCTTGCCCTACGGTTATGAAAGTCCGCGTGAAAATGTACTCTCCCCCTCTACCCTATCGCTGGAACGCCACCGGCTGTTATGGTTATATCTTAAGAACGAGACCGATTTTTTTTCCGCTCCCCTTAAAGTCTTACACTTCGCCCCTGAACAGGCATTTTACCAGCGTTTCCGCAAACTCAAAAATCTGGACTATATAACGACCGACCTGGACTCTCCCCTAGCGGACGTCAAGGCCGATATCTGCAACCTACCTTTCGAAAACGAAACCTTCGACGTCATTCTCTGCAATCATGTTCTCGAACATATTCCCGATGACACCAAGGCGATGTCGGAGATGTACAGGGTACTCAATACGGGGGGATGGGGCATTTTCCAAATTCCCCAAGACTTGAAACGCGACGAAACCTTTGAAGACGATACCATTACGGATCAAAAAGAACGGGCCAAAATTTTCGGACAGTACGATCACGTCCGCATCTACGGCAGGGACTATTTCGACAAATTGAGGAACATCGGCTTTACCGTCGAGGAAATAGACTATACGGCGTCATTGACGGCATCGGACATTGAAAGATACCGTCTTGCAAAAGGGGAGATTATACCTTTGGTACGAAAATAAGCCAAAAAGACCCATTGCTACCCTACTCCGTAATCAACTGCTTAAACCCTTCGGTCATAAATTCCTGGGGCTC
The DNA here is from genome assembly GCF_041745955.1 of Pricia sp. Taxonomy (NCBI): domain Bacteria; kingdom Pseudomonadati; phylum Bacteroidota; class Flavobacteriia; order Flavobacteriales; family Flavobacteriaceae; genus Pricia; species Pricia sp. Next base: position 4,366 of record NZ_JBGTHY010000126.1, on the reverse strand, counting down.
TCCTTTTTCATCGAGGTAAACGATATAGGCTTCCAGTTCGCGTTGGCCCATCAACAGTTTAATGGCCGCGTCGAGGTCCATAGCCATAAGGGCCGTGGCATAGGCATCTGCCTTGGCACAGGTGTTGGCCAAAGTGGTGACCCCTAAGGTATTCGCATTCTTGGTGAATCCCGTTTTGGGATCTATAGTATGCACATATTTATTACCCGTAATCGAATCCGTCCTGAACTTTCGATAGTTTCCCGAGGAGGCCAAGGCCCTATCCTTTAAGGTAATAAGTATCTTAGGTTTGCGAGTTTCGCCCATTTGGGGATCTTCGATACCGACTACCCATTGCTTTTCCTTGATCGTATTCGAGCCTTTGGCGACTACTTCGCCTCCTACTTCCAACAGATAATTTTGAATATTTTTGTGGTCCATCATTAGGGCCAACCGATCTATCGTGTAGCCTTTGGCAATCGCGTTGAAATCAAAATGGATGTCAGGATGCGATTTTTCAATGGTATTTTGATCCTCAAGGGTTACTTTATCAAAACCGACAAAGTCCAACAAACTATCGATTCGAACGCTGTCAAGTTCCATTTGTTCCCCAGGACCAAATCCCCAGGCATCCACTAAGACCCCTACGGTCGGGTCAAAGTAACCGTCCGTTTTTTGATAAATTTCCTTGGAAAGTCCAAAAACGTCGCGAAACATGGCGTCGACCACCAAGGTAGAATCGCCGCGATTGATCTTGGAAATATCGGAATTGGGAATGTAGGTGGACAGGGATCGGTTGACCGCATCGAAAACCGAATCGATTTCTTTTTGAAAATCCAGTGGTTGGTCCGACAAATAGGTAAGAGTGTACGAAGTACCCAATGCTCCGCCAGTGTTTTGGTTTTTAAAGATTTCCGGTCGATTGGGCGAGCACGAAAAAAGCAGTAGTACAATAAGGGGTAAAAAAGTGTATTTCATCTTCTATAAAGAAATCCTAATCGTTATTTCTACATGTTAAAAGATTCTTGGCTAGCGATCTATAAGCTCAGGGCAACACCATTCGACCCAGCTCAGGCCAGCTCAGGCCAACGCACGGGAATGATTAAAATTTTGAAAATTTCAAAAGATTCCCGCTCAAGAGAATTACAAAGACTTTACATCTTAGACTTCGATCAGTCCCCCGTACTCCACAATATAATCCTCGTTCAAGTATACGGGAAGCTCCCGGTCCTTGGCATTCGAAAGCCCGACACCTGCGTAATAGGATTTGGCCTCGAAACTTTCGGCATGTTTTTTTACTTTCTCCATTAGATCGGAGTCGTATTCCTTGGGGTTTTCAGGATAGGACACACAACGTACCACGATAAAATGGAGCTGCTTTTCCTTCAAGCAAACGAACTGTGGATTCTTTTTCGGTTTGCTATTGACCCCCATGAATTCAAAACCCTCGGCTTCCAACTGCTTGCCGACGATATTCATAGCCAAGTTGTGTAGCTCCTGTTCCGTCAGGGGTGTGCCCATGGTCAACTCTTCGTTCAAAAAAATTATCCTCCAAAATCATCAAAACGGATGTGTTCGTCGGGAATTCCATAATCCTCGCCCATTTTCTGTACTGCTTTGTTCATCAACGGTGGGCCACAGAAATAAAGTTCAATATCTTCGGGTGATTCATGTTTGCTCAAATAGTTATCGATAACGCAGTTGTGGATAAAACCGACAAATCCGTCACCCGGCGCATCGATATCTTCCTTGACCTTCCAGTTATCTTCTTCCGCTGGCTCTGAGAGGGCCATATAGAACTTAAAGTTCGGAAATTCCTCTTCCAACTTCTTGAAATGGTCGATATAGAACAATTCCCTTTTTGAACGTCCACCATACCAATAGGTTACTTTTCTATTGGTTTTTAAGGTATTGAACAAATGGTACAAATGGGATCGCATGGGTGCCATACCGGCACCACCGCCCACATATACCATTTCGGAATCGGATTCATTGATAAAGAATTCACCATACGGTCCTGAAATCGTCACATCATCACCTTTCTTCAACGAAAATATATAGGACGAAGCAACCCCGGGATTCACATCCATCCATCCGTTTTTGGCACGGTCCCAAGGTGGGGTGGCGATACGAACGTTCAACATAATCTCTTTACCTTCCGCTGGATAGGAAGCCATGGAATAGGCCCTTTCGACCGTTTCCGGATTTTTCATTTTCAAGGGCCATAGGTTGAACTTGTCCCATTCGTCTTGAAATTTATCGGGAGTCTCATGCTCTTCGGGATGCGCGGTTATATCGATATCCTTATAATTGATTTCGCAGGCGGGAATCTCGATCTGTATGTAGCCCCCGGCCTTGTAGCCCATATCCTCTTGGATTTCGACCACGAATTCTTTGATAAAGGAGGCGACGTTATAGTTGCGCACCACCTTGGCAGGCCATTTTTTGATACCGAACACCTCTTCCGGTATCGTGATTTCCATATCCTGTTTCACCTTGACCTGACAGGCCAAACGCGCACCTTGGTTCAATTCCCGTTTTGAGAAGTGGGGCGTCTCGGTGGGAAGCGCTTCGCCACCGCCAGAGAGTACATGGCACTCACATTGGATGCAGGTACCGCCGCCGCCACATGCGGAGGGCAAAAACACCTTTTTACTACCTAAGGTAGTCAGTAGCGAACTGCCGGATTCCACTTCCATTTGCTTTTCACCGTTGATGGTAATCGTAACCGGGCCCGATGGCGACAGCTTTTCCTTGGTAAACAATAATAGGGCGACCAATAGCATTAAAAGTATCAAAAAGGCGACTACGGTAATCAATATCGTTCCGCCTGTGCTCGTAGCTAACATCATCTTTTTACTTGTTTAAAGCGTCAGTATAGGAGATTTCCTTTTCGTCGATCTCCTTTTTAGTTCCTTCGGTATCCTCTTGTCCGAGAAGTCCGTCTTTATCGGTCTCGGGCACTTCGTTCTTTTCGGTTTTTGTCGCGGTGGTCTCCTCGACAGGTGCAGCCTCGTCGCCCCCGGTCAACATCCCTCCAAAACTCTGAAAACCTATACCCATGAGTCCCGTTATGATAAAGGTAATTCCCAGACCCCTCAACGGTGGCGGAACGTTGGAATATCGAATTTTTTCACGTATCGCGGCGATGGCCAGAATAGCCAAAAACCAACCGATGCCCGAACTAACGCCGTAGTTAAAGGCCAAGCCCAAGCTTTGGATGTCCCTGGACTGCATAAACAACGAACCTCCCAAAATCGCACAGTTTACGGCGATCAATGGCAAAAAGATGCCCAAGGAATTGTAAAGGGCAGGCGAAAATTTTTCGACCACGATCTCTACCAACTGCACCATTGTGGCAATGGTAGCGATAAAGAGGATGAAGGACAAAAAGCTAAGGTTGTAGTCCGCATATTCAGGACCTAACCAAACCAATGCCCCGTCACGTAAAAGGTATTGATCTAACAGCCAGTTCAGCGGTACGGTAACGGCAAGTACAAAGATGACCGCCGCCCCCAAACCTATGGCGGTGGCGACTTTTTTTGAAACCGCGAGGTAGGAACACATTCCCAAGAATACGGCGAATACCATATTATCGATGAAAATGGACCTAAAAAATAATTCTATATGCTCTAACATAATTTTGTTTTAAACCGATCCATACTCAATTGTCCTCGACCAATGCGGGGTTACGTGAACGTTGTACCCAAATAATGATGCCCACCACGATCAAGGCCGCGGGCGGAATAATCATAAAACCGTTATTTTCATAACCGGTGGCATAAAGACCTGTTTTGGCAATGGGATCACCAAGAACGGCATATCCGAACAAGGTTCCCGAACCCAAAAGTTCCCGAACGAAACCGACCATAACCAAAATGACCGCATAGCCCAAAGCGTTTCCGATGCCATCGAGAAAAGACCGCCACGGCCCATTGGCCAATGCGAACGCCTCAAAACGCCCCATGATGATACAGTTGGTAATGATCAAGCCTACGAAAACCGATAAAGTCTTGCTCAGTTCGTAAGCAAAAGCTTTGAGCACTTGATCCACCACGATCACCAAGGTAGCGACCACGATCAACTGCACGATGATCCGTATCTTGGAAGGGATAATGTCTCGCATCACAGAAATGACCACGTTGCCAAGTCCCATTACGAACAATCCCGCAATCGCCATTACTACAGAGGCCTTTAATTCCGCAGTAATCGCCAATGCCGAACAGATTCCCAATACCTGAATCGTTATCGGGTTGTTGTCCGCCAGCGGATCTGATATTAGGCTGACGTCTTTTTTTGTCAATAGTGCCATATTAGTTTTCGCTTATTTTGGTTAAATACTTTTTGTATAAATTTACGCTTTCGGAAATCATTGCGGAAACCCCGT
>NZ_JBGTHY010000125.1:0-4237 GCF_041745955.1 Pricia sp. | reverse complement strand
ACAAACTCGTCCAGCCCGGCGTGGTAGCAGAACAACCGGTCGCCCCAAGGCGAGGCCTCAAAGTTTTCGATACATTGTTCATAGGCCGCTTCGTCGATTTCCAAGGCGTCGATGGTTTCCGCGCCGCTTCGTTGGGCGAGCATCAGGGCAATCAGTCCCGTTCCGGCCCCGATATCCAAAATGCTATCCGGATTTTTATCCAACGATGTCCATGCGCCCAGTAATACCCCGTCGGTACCCACCTTCATGGCCGAACCTTTCTGGTCAATAATAAATTCTTTAAAGCTAAAGTGTTCTTTCAAATCTTGATAAGCTATGAGATTAGGGTTAAATTTTTTCGGATTAGGAGTCCATTACACATACTATATCACTTTTTTCAAAACTTTTGCGGAAAAACCAAACCTTTTTTTAAAAATATCGTATAAACTCTGTTAACTAAATAACAATTACTATGAAATCACTTGTAAAATCCCTAAGGATACTGCCGATTTTTGCAGGCATCTTTTTTGTCGCCAGTTGTAGTAACGACGACGGCACCGTGACCCCACCGGAAGAACCTGAAATGGAAGAACCAGTTACCGAAACGGATTCGAAAACGTACGATCTTGGTCCCGTATCAAACCCCGATATTTTGGGTACGGCCAAATTTATTACCTTCAGTAACGATTCGACCGTTATCGAACTCAACCTTGAAGGCACCACGGACGGAAACATGCACCCCGCGCACATTCATTTCAATACGGCCGTCGAAGGGGGCGATATTGCCCTAGACCTGACTGCTGTCGATGGCGCGACGGGCGAAAGTTCGACCCCTGTAACCGAGCTAAACGATGGTGCCGCGATAAGCTATGCCCAACTTTTGGAGTATGACGGCTATATCAACGTGCATTTGAGTACGGAAGATTTGGGCACCCTAGTCGCCCAAGGCGATATCGGGCAGAACGAATTGACCGATACTTCAAAGGAGTATGCTTTGGGCAGCGTTTCCGACCCCGATATTAATGGCACTGCCACCTTTACGAAAAGGGTCAACGGTGAGGCTTTGGCGGTACTGGCATTGAACAATACCGCGGAGGACGCTGAACATCCGGCCCATATCCATATCAATACGGCTGCGGAAGGCGGTGCGATCGTTTTCGATTTTATTCCCGTTAATGGCGAAACCGGACTAAGTATGACCAATGTGGCCGAATTTAATGACGGTACGCCATTTTTGTACGACGATTTGCTTGAATATGACGGCTATATCAACGTTCATTTTAGTTTGGAAGATTTGGGAACTTTAGTCGCCCAAGGCGATATCGGCCAGAATGAACTGACAGGGGAAAGTGTGGACTATGATCTCGCAGCGGTTTCGAACCCCGCAATTTTTGGTAAAGCCAACTTTGCGGAGCGTGTCAATGGGGAAACCTTGGTTTCGATCGATGTGGAAGGCACGACCGCAGGAAATATGCATCCGTCACATATACATATAGGTTCGGTAGAGGATGCTCCCGGAGCGATTATCGTTTCTTTGGGCGATGTGAACGGCGAAACCGGAACTTCGGTGAAAAATGTAACCGCGTTGAACGGAGTAGACGGCACATCGAATGCGGGAGACCCACTTGATTATGCTGCCATGATTGCCATAGACGGGTATATCAATGTGCATTTAAGTATGGAAGACCTGGCGACGTTGATCGCCCAAGGCAACGTCGGGGCCAACGCAGGGGATGATGATGGTGAAGAAGATGCCGAGGTCGTTAACTACGACGTGACCAATGTGGGAGTTACCGCCTATATTTTTAATTCGGATGGTCTGGAGAACATTGAAAATCCAGATTTGACCTTAAAAAGAGGGCAGACCTACACCTTTACCGTAAATGCCTCGGGACATCCGTTTTATATCAAGTCCGTTCAGGGCAATACCAATACCGATGCCTATAGCACGGGAGTTACCAACAACGGCACACAGGATGGAACCGTAACTTTTGAAGTTCCTATGGATGCCCCCGACACATTATATTATAATTGTCAGTTCCATGCGGTCATGACGGGGGTTATTACGATTACGGATTAAGCGAAAACGCTAACTTTCTTTTTTGAACCCGCTACCCTTAAGTAGCGGGTTTTATTTTATCCTATATTTACTCGACTGCACCGGCCTCTCGGGTTTCCGAACCTTCCACATCCTTTAGAGAATCGCCCAGTTGGGAGCGCATGTCATCGGCTAGGGCCTTGATTTTTTCCACGATTTTAGGATGTTCTTCCGCCACGTTTTTGGTCTCGCTCTCATCGTTTTCAAGGTCATACAGTTCTATTTCGGCTAAATCGACCATTCGATATTCTCCGGGTAGTCCGTCTTTGCCGGGCTCTTGTCCGTTCATCGTTCGATAGGTATGCGGAAAATAGAGTTTCCATTTGCCGTAGCGTACCCCGTGAAGCTCGTTGACCCGATAATAAAAGAAGTAGGCTTCTTGTGGACTTTTTTCGGATTCCCCGGTCAGCACCTTCCAAACGTTCATACCATCGATGGTTTTTTCGGGAAGTCCTGAATCGGTAATGGCTGCTATTGTCGGGAGGAGGTCTATGGCCATGACGGGAACGTCGACAACCTTTCCTGCGGGCAGCTTTCCGGGCCAGCGGGCGATAAAAGGTTCGCGCTGTCCGCCTTCCCAAGCAGTGCCTTTGCCTTCCCGGTAGGGCAGGGCGCTTCCGGCGTGGTTACCATAGGCCAGCCAAGGGCCGTTGTCGGAGGTGAAAATGACCAGGGTGTTTTCCTCTAGGGCATCCTCCCTTAGAGCTTTCAAAATCTGTCCGACGGACCAGTCGATTTCCATGATGACATCCCCATAAAGTCCACGGTTGGATTTTCCCTTGAACTTATCCGAAACAAATAAGGGAACATGCGGTTGCGGATGCGGCACGTAAAGAAAGAAGGGATTGTCTTTATTTCTATGGATGAAGTCTACACCGTGTTCTGTGATCTGGGTGGTCAGTTGCGTCTGGTCGGTCAAAGTATCGATTACGGTTTCGTTCTCGTAGAGCGGCAATGGTCCAAAGTTGAAAACCGGTCCTTGCTGCGGATGCAAGGGCCACATATCGTTGGAGTAGGGGATGCCGAACCACTCGTCGAATCCGTTTTTGGTGGGAAGGAAATCGAGATGGTCGCCCAAGTGCCATTTGCCGTAGATGGCCGTATGATATCCATTGGCCTTGAGCATTTCTGCCAAAGTGGTTTCAGAAGTATGCAAACCTTTTTTGCTATCGGGCATCATAGCATTGTGGATGCCGATACGGTTCGGATAACAACCGGTCAAAATACCGGCACGGGATGCGGAACATACCGCTTGTGCCGAATAATAGCTGGTCAGTTTGATGCCATCGGCCGCCATTTGATCAAGGTTCGGGGTAGCGATATCTTCCGCCCCGAAAACGCCTACGTCTCGATAGCCTTGATCGTCAGTGAAAATGAGAACGATGTTCGGCGGCCTTTCTACCTCGGTCTCGGTGTTTTTGCCCTTCGTTTCAGATTTACAGGAGAAAAAGAGGATGGGCAGAAGTAAAAAAAGGAGGTACCTGAACATGTTTTTTGAGGTTTAGATGCTAAAGGGGATAAATGGTCTAAAGTATAGGCATACCGGATAAGATGCGCTATTAAAATCAAAAATAAGGAAAGAATGTGGAATACTGTGGGAAAGCCTTGGTCCAAGATTTTTATGGAAAGCATTATCCAAGATAAAGTTCCACCAATCCGTTAGGTGTAGATACCTTTACGATTTTTTTCTCCCGATCCAGCCCGGTAAAGATATCATCGGTAATGGGAATTAGCAGTTGTTTCCCATCTTTTTCGACCTCAAAAATGGCTTGTGAAGTCGTATCGTTGACGCCGGTAATGGTTCCAATATTCCCGTGCACGGCATCCTCGACGGTAAACCCTGTGATTTCATGGAAGTAAAATTTATCGCCTTCCAATTTGGGCAACATGGTAAGGGGTAGAAAGAGTTGGTGGTTCATGATCCGGTCCGCGGCGGGCTCGTCCTTGACTTCCTCGAAATCGATACGTAGCAGTAGCGATTTGTGCAATCGGCAGCGGTCAATAAAAAATGGAACCAGATTACCGCCTTTCATGGCGATAAGCACTGATTCCATAGTTGAGTAGATTTCGGGCTCGTCGGTTTCGATTTTCACGAGTACCTCGCCCTTATAACTGTATTTTGAAACGATTTTACCGAGGTAGAAGCAATCTTCCTTGCGC
>NZ_JBGTHY010000124.1:0-11806 GCF_041745955.1 Pricia sp. | reverse complement strand
TACGTTGCGCCACCTCTTTTTGGAACATGCCTGAAAATTCGGGAACCTGTTCCTTCATTTCCAGCATTTTAAAAACGATCTGTGTAGAGATGTTGTAGGGAAAGTTTCCCGTAATGGCGAAGGGCTCGTCTCCGAAAAGTTGGGACAGGTCGTAGTGAAGAAAGTCCGCTTCGATGACCTGAAAAGACCCCGACCTCTGCAAAACCTTCGGATGTTCTAACGGAAAACTGTGGTTCAGGTAAACAATGGAATCCGCATCGAGGTCCATGGCGACCAGGTCGATATCCCGCAATAGCAGATATTTAGTGAGCACGCCCGTACCGGGACCGATTTCTATCACTTTCTTATAGCCATTTAAAGAAAGTGTCTCCGAAATTTGGCGCGCAATACCTTCATCCCTCAGAAAATGTTGGCCTAGATATTTTTTGGCCTTTACGGGACTTTTATCCGAGGAATATTTTTTGGTTTTCTTTCCATAATTTTTCTTTTTGGACATGACCTAGTTTTCAAATCGTGATGTAGACCCAAGCCTTTTTTCCGGAAACCAAGGTAACGCTTATCCTCTCGTAAAGGTCGCCCTCGTATTCATCCGCTCCTTTCAAATGCTCTTCGGCAATATCATATACGATGCCTTCAACGGCATCTTCCTCGTTTCCGGTATGTTCGGCCATGGGGTAGATACCGTTCACTTTGGCTTCCGAAATACAATAGCCGCGCAGGGTGTCGGCAGTACCTTCCATCTTTTTTTGGAAAAGGGCATGGTGCAGGCGTTCATCTTGGAGGGTGCCATAGGTGAACAGAAATTCGATTTTTTCCATTGGATTACTACTATGTTTTAATTGTTAGTGTTCGCTGATTACTTCTAGTTCCGTTCTGAAGGATACAAATTTGTTCGGGAAACGTGTTAAGGCATCTTCTCGCAATCGGGTAGCATCCTCGGAATAATATTTTAGCAATGTTTCTTTGTCCACGGTCGTAAATTGCACCGAATAGGTAAGGCCGCCCAACTCTTCTTCCACCAAGACCTTACTCATTTTAGCGTTCAGAAATTTGCCCGTCGCCAGCATATCGGGAATATGGGTTTCCTGCATCCATTGTAGCCATTCATGGTGAACGGATGCTTCGATGTTCGTTGTTACGTTATAGATTAGCATATAATATCAATTAACCGCATCCCCTCGCAATATCCTAAAATTCTTTCGGGCTTGTGGAAAGTAATAGCTGTCCTGATAATTATAAATAATTTTCTCGTATTCGGCCTTGGCTTTTTCGGGCTCATCGAGTACGTTTCTGTACAGTTCGCCGAGGGCGAAATGGGCATCATCGGCTAGGATACCGTTGGCGTAAAACTCCGTTATTTTGCGATAGTTGAACTCGGCGGCCTCGTAATCCTGTATACTTTCTAAAAGTTCGGCCTGTTTCAACAGTGCCTCATCCTCTATTTTTTCGCCTTTGTGGTCTGTTAAGATGCCATCTAGCTCGGCGATGGCCTCCTTTTTTTTGTTCTGGTAGGCCAAAAGGTCGGCACGGGCATATTTTTTCAGGGCGGTCTGGGTGGAATCTTCCAACGAATTGTCGGATATCAAAAGGCTCAACTGCATGGCGTCGTTGGCGATTAACTGCGAAGTTGAACTTCTCAGGACTTTCAACTGCGTCAGCGCCCAATCAAAATCCCCTTTATAAAAACTGGTCTGTGCTACTTTGAACCGGGCGTTCTGCCCCATCACATCGTTTTTCAATTTTTTCTGGATTTGGGAAAAATAAATCAAGGCCTGATTGAATTTTTTGTCATAAACCAGGATATCGCCCAAGGCCAAGGTTACGAAAGCGTCTGCCCTATCGTTGAGGGGCAAGTCCAAGCTTTTCTTAAGGAGGTCTATGGCAGGTTCGGGCGTATTCTTTTCGAAAGTTAGAAAATTGGAATAGGCCACCTGTAATTGCAAGGTCTGGTTTTTATAACCGTGGATGGCCACCAGTTCGTCGAACTTCTTTTGAATAGCATCCAGATCTTTTTCTTCGGTATTTAGCAATTGTATGTCGATCAATTGCAGCTGGGCGTTGAGTTTGGTAATTTCTTCACCGCTGTTGTCCGCAATATATTCGAATATTTCTTTTGCGGTCCCGGTTTCGGTATCCTCCAGGGCCAAATCGCCAAGGCCCTCCAAGCGTTGCATCGATGGTGCATCCATACGTTTGTAGAGCGCTTTTTCTTGGCGGAAGGCGCTGTCATATTGTTTTTGCTTTACAAAGAGCCAACTCAACAGCTCGTTCCAAAGTAGGTCGGGACTTTTTTGTGCGTTTTTTAGTAGTACTTGCTTGAACAAGAGGTTATTATCGTTCTCAGGATCGGAGGTAACGAAGTCGTCGATCTGTCGCAGCACGTTCGACCGTGAGGTCTTGCCCTCGCTGACAAGTTTCAGGTACGAAACATACATTTTTTCGATATCGCCCTGTTCGCCGTAGATGCGGGCCATTTGGTAGTTATAATCCAATTGCGGATTGAGTTCCATGGCTTTGGTGTAGGCTTTTAGCGCCCAATCCAGCAAAACGTATTTTTGAAAGCGAAACCCCACGCCGTACCCAAAGTTAGGGTTCTCGGCGATTCTTGCGATAGCCTGTCCATAGTATGCGTCGGCCTTTTTGGGCATTTTCTGCAAGGTATAATTGTAGCCCAGTTCGATGAGCAGGGTAGGGTAGGCATTGCTCTCCTCTATTTTTTGAAGGAGGAATTTTTCCGCAGCGGCATAGCGTTCCAATTGCTGGTAAGTGTCAATGAGGCCTTCGGCATAGTCCGTTCTCCGAGGATTTTGCTCGACCAATTTTTCGTAGAAAACGACTGCTTTTTCATAATCGCCGTCGTTGAAGTACTGCTGGGCGAGGAAGTCTTCTTGGGCGGCGGCGCTTCCTACGGAGAGAAGTAAACAAAAAATGAACATTACTTTCATTGAATACGTTTAAGCTCGATTTTTTTATCGATTGTATTTTGAATTAAAATCCTGCTATCAAAGTTAAGGATTAATATTGGGAAGGATGGCCGATAAAACCCGGAGTCAATTAATCACGTCAAACCCACAATACGGCACCAAAACCTCCGGAATACGAATACCGTCCGCAGCTTGATAGTTCTCCAAAATACCCGCCAAGACGCGCGGCAACGCTAAAGCACTTCCGTTCAGGGTGTGTGCCAACTGGCTTTTCCCGTTTTCGTCCTTAAAGCGCAATTTTAGGCGATTGGCCTGATAGGTCTCGAAATTGGAGACGGAACTTATCTCGAGCCATCGGTCTTGCGCGGTGCTGAAAACCTCGAAATCGTAGGTGAGGGCGGCCGTAAACCCCAAATCGCCACCACAAAGGCGGAGGATGCGATAAGGCAGTTCGAGTTCGCGAAGAATGATTTTGACATGCTCTACCATTTGATCCAAAGCGCAATAGGACCTGTCGGGATGTTCTACCCGAACGATTTCTACTTTGTCGAACTGGTGCAATCGGTTCAGGCCACGAACGTGGGCCCCATAATTACCGGCTTCCCTTCTGAAACAAGGCGTGTAGGCGGTATATTGTAAGGGAAAATCGCCGATTTCCAAAATTTGGTCCCGGAACATATTGGTCACGGGCACTTCCCCGGTGGGGATGAGGTACAGGTTATCTTCGGGCAGATGGTACATTTGGCCTTCCTTGTCTGGCAATTGTCCCGTGCCATAGCCCGAAGTTTCGTTGACCAGATGCGGTACTTGTACCTCGGTATAGCCTTCCGCGGTATTCTTGTCTAAAAAATAGTTGATAAGGGCACGTTGCAATTTCGCTCCCTTACCTTTATATACGGGAAATCCGGCACCAGCAATCTTTACGCCCAGTTCAAGATCGATGATGTCGTATTTTTTGGCCAGTTCCCAATGGGGCAGGGCATCGTTCCGTAAAACGGGAATAGCGCCCTCTTCGTAAACTTCTTCGTTATCTTCTTCGGAACTGCCCGCTGGCACGGTATCATGCGGTATGTTGGGAATCTGGTACAGTAACTTCTGCAACGCTTCGGCCGTAGTATTCAGGTCATCGCCCAGTTTTTTGGAATCTTCTTTGAGGCTTCCTGTTTTTCGCTTTATGACTTCGGCATCCTGATACTTTCCGTTTTGGTAGAGTGCGCCTATATCTTTAGAAAGTTTGTTGCTTTCCGCCAAGGTACTGTCTAATTGGGTCTGGGTTTCACGGCGTTTTTCATCCAATCGAATCACCTCGTTTAGCATCGGTGCCGCATCGATGTTCCGCTTCTTCAAGGCATCGATAAAGAGGTCTTTGTTCTCGCGTATGGCATGTAATTGTAGCATGTCTCCCTAATATTTCCAACAAATTTAAGGGAATCATTTGATGAACTTGTGTAAAAACCGATACTTTTACTTTGCATATTTCAAAACTGACGAAATAATGATTTTCGAACATTTTGCACTGAACGTAACTAATGTGGATGACGTGGTGGATTGGTATACTAAATTTGTGGGATTGAAAGTGGTCAATGCGCAAAAAGAGCCGCCGTTTATGACCTTTTTGGCCGATGCTTCGGGAAGGGTGATGTTGGAACTCTATCACAGACCGGACGAAGCGATCACTGATTTTACCTTTCAGCATTTTCTCACCTTTCATCTGGCTTTTGTATCCGAAAACGCAGAGGAGGATAAAGATAGGCTTATGGCCGAAGGAGCCACGTTCGTCGAGGAAGTACATAAAGAGGATGGCAGCCACCTCATTATGCTACGGGATCCTTGGGGGATGCCCTTGCAGTTGTGTGAGCGTACGGTTCCGTTTTAATAGTGGTCTACAACACCCCAATCAACGCCCGAAACAATTTCACCATTTTAGGTTCCGCCTTCTTCGCAACGGAAAGAATGGACTGAATATTGACCAGCTCTAGATTATCGGGGTCGCAAATATCCGTCAATACCGATACGGCCACGACGGGGAGTTTCAAATGGTTGGCGACGATAACTTCGGGTACGGTACTCATACCTACGGCGTCGGCACCCAATATTTTAAGCATGCGGTACTCTGCCTTTGTCTCCAATTGGGGGCCTACTACGGAAGCATAAACGCCTTTTTGCAGGGCTATGTTCTCTTTTTTTGCGATTTCGACGAGCTTTTCGCGCATGTCCACATCATAAGGTTCGGCCATGTCGGTAAACCGGGTGCCGAACGCGGCTACATTTTTAAAGGCCAGGGGCGAACCGCCCTGTAAGTTGATATGGTCTTCGATCAACATCAGGTCGCCCAAACCGAATTTGAGATTGATGGCGCCGGACGCATTGCTAATAAAGAGTTTTTTGATGCCCAATTGGTGCATGACCCGAATGGGGTAGGTGACATCCAATAAATCATAGCCCTCGTAAAGATGGAATCGCCCTTGCATGACCACGGTTTTTTTACCTTGCAAAGTGCCATAGATCAACTGGCCGGAATGGAATTCTACCGTTGCCAACGGAAAGAAGGGAATATGGTTGTAATGTGCTACAAGGGGATTTTCGATGGCATCGGCCAGTTTTCCTAGGCCTGTGCCTAGTACAATGCCGATTTCGGGTGAGTCAAATCCCTTTTCCTGGAGATATGTGGTAGATTCGTCAAGTTGTCTTTGTGTCATTTTTCTACGTGCTTTAAAAAGTGTTGAAAGGCCTCAATATCCTTTATATCCTCATAAACATCCACATCGTTCCGTTCTTCTAGGATAACCGCTTTTTCGTCTTTCAAATTCTCAAGGGTATCCTCTAGAACGGTTTCCCCGCCCCAACCCTTGTCCCGAAAAAGTTCGGGCTTGAAGGTTTTCATACCCAAGAGATAATAACCGCCATCTTCTGCCGGGCCTATCACGAAATCATTTTCTTTGAGCTGGGCGAAGGCATTTTCAAGGTCGTTTGGTTCAGGTCGAACATATCGCTTCCTAGTATTATAATCCGCTCATAGCCCGATGCGAATCCGTCTTGAAAGGCATTGGCCATCCGAACACCTAAATGTGGCCCTTTTTGCAGTTTTTTGTCGTAGAAAGCATCGTCCCAAATATCATCCTCCCAAATTTCCTCGGAATACCAGACCTGTTTGGCGGCGTTCAGGTTTTCGGTGATGGACACCGTATGGCCCAGCAAAAAATTATAAATATCCAATGCCGTTTCGTCGCCCACGGTCTCCGCCAACCGCGTTTTGCATTTGCCCAATTCGGGATTACGCGTAAAAATGAGCAAAAGGTCTTTTGAGGATACCAGCGTAAAATGGATGGTCTTTTTGTCGTGTTTGTTCTGTTGTGGTTGTATGATGCCCATTGGAAAAGGTTATGAGTTTAGGAAAAGTTTAGGAATTTATAAAAATAGGTTAAGGGGTTTATGAGTCTGCAAAAAAGTTTGTGAGTTTTGAGGTTTAGGAAAAAAAGCTTGAGAGTTTACTGGTTTTGAAGTTTAGAAAAAATAATTTTCGCTCGGTGCTCGGTGCTCGGTGTGCTCTATGCTTACTGCTGCTCACCATAAACTTTCTCCCCCTCAGTCAGTAACTTCCCCCAATGCTTGTTAAAGGCATGTACCTTATCGGTCTCGTGGCCTTCGGAATCATAGACGGCATGCCCTTCGTTCTTCCATTCGAAGATGCCGCCGTACAGGTTTTTCACGTTTGTGTAGCCGGCATTCATCAATTTTTCACCAATGTTTTCGGAACGGACGCCGATGGAGCAGTAGACGATGATCTCGGTATTTTTATCTTCAATTTTCGGCCAGACGGAATCCAGATCAAAGGTCTTGGCGCCGACCCAAACGGCATTTTGTAAATGGCTTACGTCATATTCCTCTTTTTCCCTAGCGTCCAGTAAAATTGCATGGTTAATGTCTTTCAGGGCAGCGACACTAATATAAGGCACGCTTTCTTTGTTGAATTTTTTAAGGGTCTTGTCCATTTTTTTCTGTGCAAAAACTGTGGGACAAAAGGCAAGGGATAAAGCAGTTATCAAAAGAAATCGCATAGTGGTGTAAATAATTGGCGTAAAGATACTATTTTAGGGAGGTTTTAAAAAGGTATGTATATCCGTTTGAAGCCTAAGAATGGTATAGGATGGTAAGACAGAGGAAGTAGGACAAGTTATTTTTTGTACCATAAATTGGCACAATTTTTTAGGTCTATCATCCTACATCCTATTTATCTTGTATCAGATCCGGAAATTATGACGTTTTGCGGATAGTCTCATTTTAAAACTAAAGAATATCCCAAAGAATAAGACATGAAATAGATAAATAATTGGATGCCGTTTCTATTCCTTGCCGTAGTTTTGGTATCCTGTAAAAACGACAAAAAGATAGAAGCGACCATGGCCAGTAAAACCGAGCAAGAAAAGTATACGGAGCCTTACCGGCCACAGTTCCATTTTTCGCCCGAATCCATGTGGATGAACGATCCTAACGGGATGGTCTACACTAAGGGGGTTTACCATCTTTTTTATCAATACCATCCCGATAGCACGGTTTGGGGGCCTATGCACTGGGGGCATGCGACGAGCAAAGATCTTTTGCACTGGCAGCATAAGCCGATTGCACTCTATCCCGATGAAAAGGGATTTATTTTTTCGGGAAGTGCAGTGCTCGACAAACAGAACTCATCGGGATTCGGTACGGACGATAATCCGCCCTTGGTGGCCATTTTCACCTATCACGATGCGGGGAGGAAAGCTAGCGGCGATACGAATTTCGAGACCCAAGGCATTGCCTACAGTCTTGATAATGGTGATTCGTGGACGAAATATGACGGCAATTCTGTAGTCAGCGATGAAAATTCGACCGATTTCAGGGATCCCAAGGTGTTTTGGTACGAACCCGACCAAAAATGGATCATGAGTCTGGTAGCGGGGCATCATGCCCAGTTCTACGGTTCCAAAAACTTAAAGGATTGGGAGTTGTTGGGCGAATTCGGCAAAGACAGAGGAGCCCATGGTGGGGTTTGGGAATGTCCCGATCTGCTACCTTTTAAAGTCGAGGGTACCGATAAAGAAAAATGGGTGTTGTTAATTAGTATCAATCCCGGTGCGCCGAACGGGGGCAGCGGCACACAGTATTTTATAGGTGATTTTGACGGTAAGACCTTTACGACCGACCAGACCGAAGTCCGCTGGATCGATTGGGGCACGGACAATTATGCGGGCGTTACGTTCAGTAATGCTCCTGACGACGAAATGATTTTTTTAGGATGGATGAGCAACTGGCTTTATGCGAACGAAACTCCTACGGAAAGCTGGCGCGGTACCATGACCCTACCCAGAAAACTGACTCTGGAAAAAGAGGGGAAGGGGTATACGCTGTTCAACTATCCGATAGAAAAAGTGGATGGCATGATTTCGGAAGGGTCTGTAAAAGATCTGAACATTGCGATCGGAGGCGAGGAGTCAATTTCCGTTGATAACCTGATGCGGTCGGAGGTCCGTTTTGTGACTTCCTCAAAAGATTTTCAGTTGAAATTTGGGAATAAGGTGGACGAAGAATTGGTTTTGACCCTAAAAAGTGATGGCAATGAACTTACGCTGGACAGATCTCGTTCGGGAAAAACCGATTTTCAGGAAGATTTTGGTAAAACCATCCAGCAAATGCCAATCCCCGATCTGCCCGATGGGAAATACGAAGTACGGATCTTGATGGATAGGTCATCCATAGAAATCTTTCTAAATAAAGGGCAATATGCGATTACGGCACAGGTTTTTCCTAACGAAAACTACAATGCATTGAACATCGTGAACACTTCGGATGCTAAGGCGTTAGAATTTAAAAATTTTGGGATAGGGTCGGTAAAAGGTGTGTGGTGATGGATTGCCCCCATCGTTATCAATAATAGCAACTAATCATTGTTTACTTTCCTAGCTTTCGTTGATTTGTTCCAAGCAAAGTGAAACCGCAAGGAATCGAAAAATTTTGGTCGGGGATTTTTTATGGCTCTGCGGTCTTTGCGACCTGCTTTGCGGACTTTCTACGAAATACGCAGTATCACGATGGGAAGTTTATTCGGTAAAATTAAAGGCATTTTTTTCGGTCATTTCTCGCGCCAATGCCTCCAGATCAATGCCCATATTTTCTTTGTTGACCCGAAGCGCTTCGGTGCGTAAGGCTACGGGAAGGTTCGAGTACCCGTCTTTGGCCCCCAAGATCATTCCCGCAACCGCGGCCACGGTATCGTTGTCCCTACCATAGTTTACGATAAACTGCATCGTCTTTTCGAAATCGCCCTCGCCGAATTGAAGTGCAGTGACCAAAATCTGCCAAATCTCCCCGGAATGGAAGGCGATGGCTTTTTCATCCTTTTCCAAAAACTGATATACGGATTCCTGACGGATCCACTCCTTTTGATTGCCCGGAAAACCTTTGGGCATTTTAAAGATCAAAGAATCTATCGCGCTCAAAGAATCCGTCAAGACTAAATCCTTTAACCCCAAAACACTTTTGACCGAGGCATCGGTGACGGAATAGGCAATGCGCCCGACCAAACGGCTGTTTTGATACCCCTCGGGGTCGATAAACGTGGCGGTGTCGATTATAGAGTCCACACTTTGGGTACGCATCGCCACATGGGTCATGGCCGAGACCAGCCCTGAAATATCATTGGCGTAGCCTATGTCAAAAATGGAATGCTGGTAGGCGATATTGTAAGCTTCTTCGGGGGTCGCGCTCACCAATCCGAACATGGGCGTGTACAGTTGGCCGGCGCAGGTCATCTCGCCACCATAAAATCGGTTCAAGGCCTTTTGATACATTTCCGGATTTTCGCGGTAGGCCATGGCGACCCGTGCCCACTCCTTGATCCAATCGATCTTTTCGATTTGGGTATCCAGAAAATCGGTTTCGAGGATATCGCGATCATCGGAGAGGCTCCGCGCCACTGAGGCGTAATAGGCCACTATAAAATCGGCAAAGTGCTCGGGATTCCAATCATTTTGGTACTTGGAGAGGTATTTCACCATGGCTAATTTCCAGCGCGTATCATCTGTAGTGGCGCCGGCAGTAAGATTGTGGCCCCATGTACCTTCGGGCGACTGTTCGCGCACCGCCGGGGTAAAACCGTTAATGTAGCCGTATTTGAGCTGAATGTCTTTGCGATGCCACATTTCGGTCGAGGCGCCCATGGCATCGCCGATAGCGGAACCGACCAAAGCGCCCAGCACCTTGTCGTGGTATGCTTCCTCGGATAGTTTTAGATCTTTGCCCGCATAATCCGATTTTTTCGGGGAAGGGATGTTTACGTCGGAAACCTTCTCCTTGCACGAGACAAGTGCCAAAAGGGTAAAAACCAAATAAAGAGGATATTTCAAAATATAAATTAGCTAAATAGTTGATTTTCAGTCATCCGTCATCCGTCATCCCAAAATAAGCCTACGTGCCTTTTTCAACAGCTTTCGCTTCTCGCCAATATCACGTTCCAGCGGTAATTGCGCCAACCCGATCAAACGGCGGATGATTTCGATGCCCGCTACTTGGCTCATCAGCTTTTTGTCGGCCTCGCCTTGATAGCGATCGTGAATCTGGTTCAAGAATCTTTTTTTTCCGGTGGCCATAATAAGATGTGCCGCCATAACGCCCATATCGAACTCCGCGAAACCGGGGAAAGCAAATTCGGGGTCGATGACATAGAGATTATCGGCTTCGGTCATCCAACTTCCGGGATAATAATCGCCGTGCAGCAAGGTTTTTCCGGGGGATAGGTATTTTTTTCCGATGCGATCGACCACCGATTTCAACGCTGTATCCGTTTTAAAGGGAATTGAAAGTTCTTGCAGTCCGGGTTGCACGTCGTCAAGGTCAAGACCGTTATCCTCAAGAAAGGGAAGCACGAAAATATGTTGGTGGTTCAACCGTCGCATTTCAAGGTTATCCGGAAAGTCGTCCTCCACGTTCTTCCTATGGATAAGCCCGAGTATAAAAATAAGTCTGTCCAATTCCTTTGCCGGTATAGCCCTTTTGTGGTAGATGGAGACCATATCCTCGCAATGCCCCAGATCCTCAAGAAGTAATAGGTTTTCCGCGGAATCATATCCTAAGATATTGGGAATATGCGCATTGACCGCATTATCCCTTACGGCCTGGTAAAAGCTCTTTTCAACCGTAATACGTTCCACCGGAGCTTTGACCTCTTGGTACTTTTGCACATAGGCGCGCGATTGTTTTAGGATAAAGGAGCGTTGATCGGTCACCACACGAAGTACAACGTTCATATTTCCCTCGCCGGGTTTCTCTATGGATGTGATTTTTTCTTTGGCATTCAGCCATTCCCTTTTTAGGAGGTACTCCTGAAGTTCGGGTAGCGGGGTCGATATATCTATGGTAGTCAAAATTGGAGTTTTATGCAAGATACTGGTAAAAATAATCAATCCCTTCTACTCGATCTGGATTTTTTTGGCATACACCTAGATCCGGAATTTTAAAAGAAAAAATGGGATACAATTTTATACAAAAAGACCACAACTCTTGAGTCGTGGTCTTTTGTGGTGCCTCCAGGAATCGAACCAGGGACACATGGATTTTCAGTCCATTGCTCTACCAACTGAGCTAAGGCACCATCCCTATAAGGGGCTGCAAATATAATTTCAATTTTGCGATATACAAACAAATAGTAAAAAAAAGGCGATTGTTTTTATTCGTTTTTTGATCTTTGCGACATGAACTTAGTTATAGATGCCGGAAATAGCTCGGTGAAACTGGCTGTTTTTGAGGCAAGAAAATTGGTGTTCCATCAAAATGTCCAAACCGAACATGTGGCAAGACAGGTAAAGGAAGTCTGCGAGCATTACCCGGGCATAAAGCGGAGTATCGTTTCT
>NZ_JBGTHY010000123.1:0-20494 GCF_041745955.1 Pricia sp. | reverse complement strand
TGGCTGGCAATGCTTTGCGATGCCTTTAACAAACTGGCCAGATCGAGTGCCGTGTTACTTGAAAAGTAGGTCTCGTAGGGCGCACCGGTTTTTAAACGGGCAGTTGTTTCGGTTTTTTTACCCAGCAACCCAGGATAGGTCGTTTCAAGCTGATCACATTTTATAGTTGCTCCCCATTTTTTGTAGGCTTCCCATGATTTCTTTCCATAGTTTTGGGCATCTTGAACGCGTTGCTGCTTGTGGCACAACAGCGCCGCATTTTCGTTGGCAATGGCTTCTACGTAGGTCATTTGGTTTTGAGCTGCGCATTGTATGGACAGATCATAATACTGTCTGGCCTTTTTATGGTTATTTTTTAGTACATAAAGCTCTGCCAGTAGCAGCCAATATTGTTGTTCAAAGTTTTCTGGGCAACCTTTGGCCCAAAGCTTCATATTCTTAAGGTATTTTTTAAATTTAAGGAGATTCCGTTTTTTTTCGCGGGGGACTGTTTTTTTATACTGTGTCGAAATACACAGGCAGGTAAAGAACTCATACCAAGCGACCGATGCATCGCCTAATAGATTATCCAGATAGTCCAATGTTTTTTCGCTCTGATCTAAGGCCTCGTCGTAGCGTTGATAAAAATATAACAGGGAAGTTTTTGATATGTGGTAGTAGGCAATTTTTGTGTTGTTGCCTTCGTGTTGAAGCCTGCCCAAAGTTTCTTGGTCATTAAAGGAATCGTCGTTCCAACTACCCGTTTTGGTTTGGTCGCTCAATGCTTTGGCGAGCTGATAGAACCCCAGAAGAAAATCTACACCTCCTTTACCATTCTCGATTAAGTTGAGGTGATCTGAGGAGCTCTCGATGATAGTATTCAGATTTTCCCCGGCGATAACCCTTGTTCTAAGGTAGAGGGCTACGGTATAGCCGGTAAATATTTGGTCACCGTTCAATACACAGGCTTTGATCGTTTCCAGAATATGATCGTATTTGGACCTAAAGGGAAGGGCCCATGGATCTCGAAAGCATAGCACCGTATAGCCCAGCCGCCATTTGATCAAGGGGGATTTTGTTTTTTTATGAAGTTGGATGGTTAAATCCCATAGATTGAAACCTTGTTTCTGTAGTTTTAACGAAGACAGCACAACCACTGAAAATCCTGAAAAACCAAAACCGCTGGCATCGGTAAAGCCGTTTTTTAAATAGGATTTAATAATTTCAAAAACCACTAGCATCATCAAATTCTGATCTTGTTGGTAGGCACTTGTGGCCAAATCGATCAAAAACTTATTGATGGCTATTATTTCTTCGTCCTTACAGTCCTTAATGTGCAAAAGACTTTTGGGATTTCTATATCTCGTGGAAAACAAAATAAGATACCGTACCAAGGTCAAAAGTGTGTTTGCCTGGATGGCCTTTTTGTTTTTAGGAAAATTGATGTTGTATAATGCCATTGCAGCGAGACCCAGTTGCAATGATTTAGCGGTGTTCCCTATCTTGAGGTATAGGGAGGAATGGAGGTAGTAGACCTTTAATTTTTCAAAGTTGGTTTTTGCATTGGCAAGAATTTCTTCAAAAAAATGCTCTGCCGAAGGTGCGTTATTGTTTAAATATTCGCATTCGGCAAGGGCCAAAAGCGTATCGTAGGTCAACTCATAGTCCGTATACCAACTGTTTGAACCCAGTAAGTGCCTACCCATTTCTAGGAAACGCACCCCTAAATTGTAGGAAATGGAATCTTTTGCCTTGCGCCCGGCTATGAGACAAAGTCGGGCAATATTCATTTTTTCTTCTTTGGTCTCAAGGAGGTGAAGGCCCTGAAGGAACAAGTTCAACAACTCAAAAATTCCTTCCTCTTGCTCCGATTCATTTCTATTTTTCAGCAGCAGCCTCCCGATTTTTAAATGTACGGCCGCGTTCTCGGAAGGCGTAATGAGACCATACGCAGCCTGTTGTACTTTGTCGTGGCTAAAGGTGAGGAATACGGATGTATTTTGGGGGTTACTTTCCTGACCGGAATCGTTTTTCGCAGCTTTCTGTACAAGCGTACGCAGACTTTTTTGATCCGAGACCAAATAGCCCTCTTTTATCGCCGGTCGAAGACTTCGATAGACCTGGGCCGGTAATCGGCCGGAAATATTGTTTAAATCGTTTAGATTGAATGTGTTGCCGAGCACGGCCGCATATTTTAAGATGTCTTGGGTCTCTTGCTGTAGTTCGGTGAGACCTTCGGTCATTAGGTCTACTACATTGTCTGTATAGCTTAGGGCATCTATTTCTTTAGTGCTCCATATCCATTCTTGTTGGCTGTTGGTCTTTATTAATTTTTTATCGAAAAGCGATTTGAGGAAACTGTGCGTAAAAAATGGGTTTCCCTTGGTCTTTGCGAAAACCTTTAGGCCGATTGCCCTGGCCTGTTCGGGGTTCATCGCAAAAGAATCCGCGGTGAGTTGACAGGTCGTTTCCGCATCAAGAGGCTTTAAATGAAGCGTTTTGATCTGGTCTTTGTTTTCCTTGATCTGATTTAAGGTGATCATTAACGGATGCCCTGGGTCAACCTCATTGTTACGGTAGGCCCCTAGGATAAGAATATTTTCTTGTCTTGGATTTTGAATGATACGTTTCACCAGGTTTAACGACGCCAAATCGGCCCACTGCAAATCATCTAGAAAAATGACCAAGGTATTTTTTGTACTGCTAAAAACATATATAAAGTCTAGAAGAACCAGATTGAACCGGGCCTCTTGCTCTGCGGGCTGTAGCTTGGGGACTGTTTTCTGTTTGCCAATGATTTTAGAAAGCTGTGGAACAACCTCGGTAATCAAGCCCGCATTTTCGCCGAGTGCCTTGACAATGTAATGTCTCCAGGCGCTTATTTTTTCTTCGGGCTCCGAAAGTAGGTTTTTAATAAATTCCTGTATGGCCTCGATAAAGGCGTAATAGGGAATATCCTTTTTGAACTGATCGAATTTTCCGCTTACAAATTTGCCATGGTTTTGAATGATAGGGTATTTTACATGCCGGACCAATGCCGATTTTCCCACGCCAGAATATCCTGAGACCAACACTAACATAGACTTGTACGTATCCAAGTTTTTATAGTAGCCCAATAATTGCTCGATATCGTCTTCCCTTCCGTATAATTTTTGACTTTGTTTATACTGTTTAAATACATCCTTTGAGCCCGCAATGAAGTCGATTAGCGGTTTTTTGGAAAGGTGATGTTCCAAAATGGTCTGAAGATCTGTTTTCAACCCGGCGGCACTTTGATAGCGATCATCCGGATTTTTTTGCATCAACTTTGAGATGATCGGCCATACCCCGGCAGGTAAATCAGGTACTACACTGCTTAAGGCTATGGGATTTCTCGAAAGATGAAAGTGGATGACCTCTAAAGGATCGACCGAATCAAATGGGGGTTTGCCGGCAAACAGTTCATAAAGCAGGATACCGAAGGAATAAAAGTCGGAAGCCCGGGTCACCGCAAATGCAGTTCTTCCCGTTTGTTCTGGGGAAATGTAGTTTAACGACCCTTCGATCTGATCGACCTGTATCATCTCGCCGGTCGTGGAATTTAGATGGGACGAAATGGTGAAATCTATTAACTTAATCTGGCCGGTGGCACTGAGCATGATATTGCCCGGATTGATATCTTTATGAATCACGCCTTGTTCGTGAACATACTGCAGGATACCGGCAAGTTCGATGGTGATTTTTAATACTTGGGCCGTACCTATTTTTCCTTTGAACAGTAACTCCTTTACGTTATGTCCCTCAATGTACTCCTCCACCAGGGCAAAAATTCTGTCTTTTTGTAAAACCTCATATACTTTGGGGATTCCTTTATGATCAAGTTGTTTCAGAATTTCAAATTCGTGGCCAGTTCTAGAAACATCTAGAAATTGTTCTGTAGATTCCAGGGACTTTTTGATTATGACCTGCTCGTTATTAAGGGAACGCTTTGCCAAAAAAATTTCAGTATACCTATTGGCAGACAGTATGCGTATCGGCACATAGCCACTGTTTCGTACTAGTCTGTCAAAATCGGTCATTCCGTCATTTTTTTAACGAGATCAATCCGTAGTACCACAAATCATCGTCAAGGGCTTCAAATTGTTTTATCGATGCGAAGTGATTGGCGTGGTTTATCTTGTTTCTTATGCCCAATTTTTTTAGGATTTTTCCGAGGCTCCATAGTTTTTTGGACATAGAATACAAATGCCGTAACGAAGGTCGCGTGTTCACGGTTATATTTTCAATCCTGAAATGTGGGAAACCCCAGTCTTGTGCATGTTTTTTGTGTTCATCATAGGTGTCAAGATCCTGAATTGACCAACCATTTAGCCATTGGTGCAGCAGTTTTTCGCCTTGGGCGGTCAGGGGGCGCTTTTTTCGGATGTAATCTGCGCAGATAAGCCTACCGCCCGGTTTCAACAAACGATAGGCCTCCTTATAAAAGTCGGCCTTGTTCTGGGCATGGCACATGCTTTCGCAGGCCCAAATCAAGGAGAACGATTCGTCACCGAACGTTGTTTTGGTATAATCCTGTTCAGAAAAGGATACCCGTTGTCCGAGTTTTCTTTTTGCCGCTTCTTTTTTTGCAATCGCTACTTGATGTGGCACAAGGGTTATCCCGCAAACTTGGACATCAAAATTTTCGGCAAGCCAGATCGAGCTTCCGCCTTGACCACACCCGGCATCTAAAATAGTATCTCCTTTTTTTACCCCGCCTTTTTTTGCCAAGACCCTGTTTAAATTTATGAGCGCTTCAGCGTGTGATGTAACCTGATTGTCGTAAAAACCGAAATGTACCGACTTGGTGTCTTTACGAAACCATAGCAACCTATACTCTAGGCGAGTGTTGTCATAATAGCTGACTATGGCTTTTTTATATGCGGCTTCCATAAGTTGTCGTCTATCCTTTTAATGCCCAATTGTCCTCCAAATCTTTCGGGATCCTAAAACCGGTCTCTTTGCCCTCCCTAAAATAAATGGAGAGGATTGAAACCATAATCCCACCTAAAACCGACATCAATTCGATGATAACCTCCTCTTCGATTTCTTCGATGGGCTTTCCCTTCCCATCATGCAGTAGGTTATGTAATTTATCAAATTGGGTATCGATCAAATGGGTGCCCCCTTTATCGATTCCGAAAAGATTTAATATGAAAGATAGTATTTTATTCCAAAAGCCGGAGTTTTTTTTCTTTTCCTTAATCTCAGGTTTCTTATCCTTTAAAGTGTCGTAGTATGTTTTGATATGGGTGTGAAAATGTTTGCGGAGTACGGCATCGTGTTCTTTTTTTTCACGGTCGGAATTGTGCGAAACAAAATATTCGGGATGCTTGGATGCAAAGCTGGGGCCCAACATCCGTTCAAAACAATCGGGGAACTGCTCATCTGCCAACATCCTTTTCATCAATAGGAGTACCAGTTCTTCGGGCATGTGAAAATGGTCTAGGGCCTCTACCAATTTTTCTGCCAGTAAAATACCCGACTGGGTCTCGTCTTTGAACAGATGGGCGTAAACGGCATGCTGTAAGGTCCAGGCCTCGGCGACATCTTTGCAGATCAGATTTTCATGCACCCCCATTATTCGGCCTATGGTTTTCCACGTGTGGAACCAAGCCTTCTGCTCTTGGGCGTTCAGTGTTTCCCCCAACATTGACATGCCCTTGAAAAACTCCAGGGAGAATACTTGGTTGGTAGCGATGAGGTCTTCCTGACTAATAGGTTTGCCCCATGCTTCATTCCATTTTTCACCTTGTTTATTGGCGTCTAGAATGACATGGCGCATACCGGAGTGCATGATCCGGATTTTTAGGGCGGTAAGTATACCCCGCTTTTTAGGCATCCACCAGTGCCTGTCCATGACATCAAAAACAAATTGTGCAGTTTCAAAAACCCTTCTACTGGTCTGTGTTTCCAGTAGCCTCGTAGTGCGTAGTACGTTGGCAGGTTTTTCGGCCATATAGGTATAGGGCAGAGCCCTAAAAAATAATATGAAAACGAATTTCATCCCATCCCTTTTCCAGATGTTGTGGGTTTGATTAAAAAGCGCTATGTCTTCTTCTGAAAAGCTTATTTCCAGTTCCTGTTGCACGAAATCGTGCATGGCCGGGGGAAGTTCTTTAGAAACAAAATCATCATTTTCTGCCATACCCTTGAGAAGCGCACCTAAATGCCGCATAGATCCCGATTCAAAAATGGAAGCCACAGCATCATCCGACGGTTGGTCCATGACTTGCCTAAGACCCTCTAAATCAATTCCGTTCCAAGTAAATTTTTGTAGTTCGTTCATTGCGTTTGTATAATTATCAGTTGGGTTAATTTGAATGGGTGCTATCAATTTCGAGTATTCACTGTGCTTGATGGTTAGTGTTTTAGTTTCGTTATACCTACGAGTTTGATACTATTCCGTTTTATGAACCTCCAGTTCTATTTCGATCATAAATTCTGGTAGAGCCAATTCTTTTACGCCAAGCCAAGAGCCCGTAGGGAATTGTTTTTTATAGATTTCAGTTCGATATCCCGCTACCTCCAAAAATTTTGGCATATCGGTGGTGAACACATTTTCAACTATTACGTCATCAAATGTGCAACCGTAGTGTTGCAACACTTTTTCTAAATCTGAATAGCAGTTTTTCATTTGTTGTTCGAGATTTCCCACGGCAGTTGGATTGCCCGCATCGTCCATACTCACGGCACCGGAGATTTTAATGGCGCTGCCTATTTTTACGGCATGTGAATAGCCGTATGCTTTCTCGACTTCTGGCCGCAATAAGAAATATTCTGGTGCCGCATGTTCGGCATTTGTGTCATGTTGTTCTGCGGTTTCCGAGTGTTCGTTCGTTTCTGCCGTGGTTTTTTCGTTGCAGCTTGAGAATGATGTGGCTGCTGCCAGTGCAAGTCCTAGTGATACAAGTTTTGTTGTTTTCATTTGAAGGATATTTTCATGTTCTTATTTATAGGCAATCGCCGCACTCGATGGTCCAGCTAACGGCAATAACGAGGTGGATTTAAACCCAACTTGCTTTGCCCATCCCGTAAAATCGTCGAAGGTGTAGTCAAACCCATCGCCGGTTTCTATAAGCATGTTCAGGCTCATCATCAGGCCGAAGACATTTTTACGTCTATCGTTGTCTATCACATGTTCAATTGCGACAAAGACACCTCCATAAGGCAATGCGTCATAGGTGATTTGCATTAACTGTATTTTCGTTTCCTCGTCCCAATCGTGCAATACATTACCCATGGTGACAACGTCAGTTTTAGGTAAGCCCTCTTTAAAAAAATCTCCGCTGACTGCTTTTACACGATCAGACAATTGAAATTTTTGAATGCTTTCATTTGCCATGGTCTCAAGTGCTGGCAGGTCAAAAGTCGTACAACTCATGTGGGGTTGATTTTTTGCAACCATAACGGATAGCACACCCGCCGAACCGCCAGCATCGACCATTGTTTTATAATTTGAAAAATCAAAGGTTTTTGAAAACGCGATAAAATTGCCCATTTGCACACCGGTCATTCCATTAACGAATTTCTTAAACTGTTCTGGATCTTTATATAGAAAATCGAAAACGGACTCTTGATTATCTTTTATTTCATGTTGAATCAATCCCGTTTTTAAACCTTTATCAAGATTTGCCCAAAATCCCGTACCCATTTGTAGGATGGCTGCCGGTGAGGGTTGTATTGTTGTGGTTTCCATTATTCTAATTTTAGTTAGGTTAGGTTTTGTTTAGGCGGTTTACTAGATCTACCTTGCATTCAGACCAAAATCCTGCTCAACCGATCTGTACCAATCTTCGTCGTCAATGGCATTCCAATCCACCCATTGTTCATCTGTAATGGCAGCCCGCCAGGCAATAAATGGTACTGCATCAGGTCCTACCGGGTGTCTTAATTTCCAAGTGTCGCTTTCTGAAATTTCCAAAATTTTGTCCGCCACGAGTGAAGGTGGCTGAAGCGACATTAATAATACAACCTATTTTGTCTTTGCGCATTTGTGGCAGCAATGCTTTTGTGCAGCGAAGTACTCCAAAATAATTGGTGTTCATAACGGATTGGAAATCGTCCATCGACATTTCTTCTATGGAACCATGACGTTCGATGCCGGCATTATTGACGAGAATATCTATGGAACCATTTTTTTGAATGATATCATCCACACATTGCTTTACCGAAGCATCAGAATCAACATCCCTTTTAGAAATTTTGATGTCAAGTGCATCGGAAGTGATCTGTTGCTTAAAAACGGAAGCTTTTTCAGGTTTGCGCATGGTGGCAAACACTTTATAACCTGAACGACCAAAAGCTAGCGCGGTTTCAAGACCGATGCCTTTGCTCGTTCCTGTGATGAGAACTGTTTTCATAGTTTTAAGTTAAGTATTTAGTCGCCATTGCGGTGCCTAGTGGTCGCAATCTTATTTCTGGCAGCATCGATCCCCTCGACCCTCGGAAAAGGTTTATTGCTAATGGTGCTACCAAGAAATTAAAATCCCATTTTACTAAGCTACCTGCATCGATAATACAACGGGTTCCAATACAGTATGCTTGTCTTTTATCCCCTTGTTCTTTGGGTCATTGATGATAGCTCCAAGCATTTCTACATCTGCATCTTCAAAAACCAACATAACGGAGTTGGGGTCGTCTGTATCTTGAAAAGTCCTGAAACTGGATACTGCGGGAGCGAATAGATCCACCCGGTCTTGATGACCTTTAAGCCACACGTCAAAGTCTCCTACTTTGTGTCTTCCTACGATTGTTTTTTTCATCTTTCTTGTATTTAGTTTTTATGCCTACTCTAATCGGTTTTCAGCCTCTCCGTTACATTTTGATTTTTAATGCGATATTTTCTTTTCAGTAGCTCGCGTTTGTCACTTTTTAAATCCTCATTCCTCCACGGATCCCACCAAAAGGGTTGCCCCTCCCGTAGCAAAATTGACCAAATCAGCCGCCACAGCCTGACCTTCGGGGGAACCCATCGTTGCCTGCATGGCCTCTGGACCGGAAAACCAAAATTCCGCCATCCGGTAATAGGCAGGTTTGCCTCCATCGGGGGCACTGGTGAACTTGGTAACTTCCAATTTTGTATGGCCTTTCATTTTTGCCGCTTTGGCCATATGGGTGTTGACATAGTACTCTTCAAATGCCGCTGCATCGTTTGGATGTCCGTACAATACTTTCGTTTTGATCATGATTGGTACAACGACTATTTTTTTGGCACAGGCATTGAATACCCCAACTGTTGATACACTTCAAGATTGTCATAAAAGGCATCCTCCCGTGTGGCTTTACCTTCGGTATCAAATTTCCAAATACTAAATCCATGTGTCTCAATTTGTTTATTGGTCGGTGGATTTCCTATGAATTCCCCTTTGTTCGTTCCCGTGCAAGTCCAGTTTAGATACGCCGTACTGCCATCTATTTTAATATGGTCCAAGGTTACTTTGAAGTCGGGAAAGGCACTATGGTAGACATCCATAAAATCACCATAATCAGAATGTTTCCGGGCAATGGTAGCCCCATTTGCAGTTCTGATGATATTACCTATCATATTGGCATACATCAAATCCTTATCATTGGTGTTCCAAGCTTTCGTAATAGTATCAATAGAGGTTTGAATTGCTTTTGCATCTGCTGACCTATTATTGTTGGCCTCTATTTCCTGAAGGGCTAATACTACCTCGGTGGGATCCCATAAACCTACCTCTCTAACTATTTTGCCATCGATAAACTGGTAGGTCAAGTGAACTGGAAAGGCTATTTCCTTGTTGTTCGCGGCCAGGGTTCCTTTCCAGTCCAACCAACAATTTACCCAAGTTTCCCCGTCATCCGTGACCACCATCTCATATTCTTGGTCTTCTGGTAAAAATCCCCTACTGGAATAATTGGTGTCGTTCGCTTTATGATAATCAAGTGCCTCGCTGGAAGGCATGGGATTGTCCTTGGTATTAAAATAAGTTTTTGAAGTATCGGCATATACCGAAGCTTCATATATCTTGTTGTTATAGTTTTTGATTAAAGACTTTACCGTTTCTATTTCCGGCGATTGCTGAGTGTAGCGTAATGCTGCCTTTTCTTGGCAAGCGGCAAAAAGAACTGTTGCAAGACCCAATAGAATAAGCTTTTTCATAATTTTTGTTTTATCTAAGATTTTTCGTTTTATTCCCGTTGTGACTTTAACTCCACCAAAATAAGTTCTGATTTGTTGTCTCCTATGCTTTTGGGTAAATGCTTTCCGGCAGGTGCCCATATAGCATCACCGGATTTTCTTTTATCCTCTATCGTGGTTCCATCGCCTAACTTCATTTCTGTATCTCCATCGCTTAGAATATGGCAACGCCATTGGGATGTTCGTGCATCACGGATTCTTCTCCGGGAGCGTAACTGATACGTAACACACGAACTTGATCATTCTCGAATTCTACGGTGTAATGTTTGGCATCTACCACGGTTGGGTCTTGCCCCAATGCTTCCACTGGGATGGACAGGAGCATGACAAGAAGCACTGTTGTTGTTATTCCTGATTTTACGACCAATTTTTTTAAATTTTTCATGATTTTAGAGTTTTTGTATACATTGATTTTTGTTTTGTGACGTTGCACACTTATTTTGCCTTAAGCTATTAAGTTTGTAATGAATTTTTCATTGAAATCGAATTGACATGATTATGTCATTTTTAATGATCACAACTTATAAAGCGCTGTGAGAGTGACGCTACTGCTCTGTCGGAGCTACCACTTTTACTATCCTGTAGACAAAGCTGATTCGCTGATCCATTTCCAGGGCCCCAATCTCGGTGAGGCCGTCTTGTGGAAATACCGTATTCTGGTCCCACGTGGGATCCAATGCTTCTTTTAAGCTGGCATAGATATCAAAAGAAATCGTGTTGGCCTTCATTTCAGGCCCGGAAGGGGACAGTATAGTCGCATTGCCCCAGGCCTTCTGTTTGGTTTTACCACTATCCATGGATGATTGGATAAAAGGGGTCCAATATTTGTCTTCCAGCGCTATCAAATTACCTGGATCAGAGGCATTGTGATAAATGATCTTGACAAAATTATAATCGTTTTCCGGTACCGCATTCTTCGCCTTTACCCAGACTGCCGGTTTTACGAACAGGGTATGGATAACCTCACCCATGGAAAAGGTGTCCATTTGGTCCATAGATACATCGGGCCAAACCTCCGAGGGGTCCCAGACGCTCTCCCCTGCGTCAATGTCATTATATGTATTGATGAACAGGATATTGGGGGAGTTGGGCTCGTCAAAACCACCCACTTTCTGGAACAATCCCCAAAATGTCAGGTTGCCCTTTGACAAGGCATTTTCCGCAACTTTGCTCCAATACTTGGTTTCCCTTGAAATGAATTCTTCCATTTGATCGGGTGGCACATGTCTGTACTGATACATACTTATGCCCTTATTTTCGTCATCTTGGGCATTCAGTTTGAAACTAAAAACAAAAACAAAAAGCAGCATTGCTTTTATAAATTTCCCCACGTAGTGAATTGTTGTTTTCATAAGAATAGGTTTTAGTTAAAACAAGATTTAAAATATTCGGATTATGTATATTTAATTATTGCCCTATTACTTACTGGCCACTTTTGCTGGCTGCTCCAATAGTTTCTCGTTGTAATAAGCGGCCTCACGGACAATCTTTCCCTCCTCGTTGAAATCATTGATATAAAAAACGGGGAGTTCGATGGCCATTTTATCCGATTTTCGGATCAGGTGAAAATTCCACCACGATTGTACCACCCGGCCATTGTCCATCTCATATTCCAGATAATCGGGATAGCCCGACATCTCAATATTTTTAATGTCAAATTGTTCAAAGATTTTTTTGTCGATCTCTTTTTGTTCGGCCAAAGATATTCCTCGGGTCTTGAACGAATTCAGGTCGCCAAAATGGGCGTCTTCATCATAAAAGCCGTAGGCTTTCTCTAAATCCCCTTTTTCAAAGGCATAGATCATTTTTCGAATCGTGTTGATGTTCTCATGATGGTTGTAGATGGTGCCGTTGGTTCGGTCGGCAAAGCTGTTACCGATTTCATCCAGAACACGGCCATTGCTGTAGTTAATTATCCTAATGATTTTATTGTCCTTGTTCAAATCATATTGACGGTGCGCCGCGGCATCAATCTTTACCCCTGTGGTTTTATGGACTCCTTTAACCTGGTTCCATGTCAGGACGGTGGTGCCGTTATTCTGCTGCTCATCCTTGTACTCAAGAGCATCGGGATAAGACCCGGGGAACGGCTCTATGGAAAAATAATCTAGCTGATCGTGATAGAGCATTACAGATCTGAAAAATGCCGCTTGGTCGCTACTTTGCCCCATGGGGTCGTCCGACGTTCCATTATATGCTTTAAAATCCTCTGCCATGTAACTGGCCAAATTAGTGGTATCACCGGCTACGGAAGCTTTGACGAAATCCTCTACCACATTGATGGCCGGATGTTCCATAAAGATTTTTCCATTGTTTTTCTTTTGGCCAAAAACGGCGGAAATGCTTAAAATAGCGAGAGCGAAAAGTGTTTTTTTTGTTTTCATTTTGGTTAATATTTTAGTTAGATTGATTATTCATTATTTTTATTGGAAAAAGCGGTCGTCGATACCTTTTGGATTTATATTCGAAAGTTCTTTTTATTTTAAAAACAGGCAGGTCCGATAATGGTGTTGATCAGATCGATTTTGGTTTTTAAAAAGCTAATTCAAATAAACCTACTTTACGTTCTACCATAAAGTTTCCCCCAAAACTGCCGGCCTGCCTGTTTGCTATATGTATTACCAAATAATTACTTTGAAGGCGAATAGGCCAATTCTGGTCGCATGCCCCCAGTTTCAGTTTCATATTTTGATACGTACTTCATCATCTCACCGAAGAGTTTTTTACCTTCCTCGCCCAACAATGCATCGTTTTCCTTCGATTTTTTGGCATAGTCCCCTGCATCCTTTGCGGATAGCACCGCCACATAATAATCGCCCATGTTTCCGAAACCATTATGATAAATGCGGTAGTATTCTTTGGACCCCTTTTTTTCAAAGAGTGCTTTCAATTCTTTGAGCTTGCCCTTAAGGTTTTGAATGTTTTCAGGGGTTACGTAAAGGAAATGCCATTTTCTGTAGTCTTCTCCTTCAGTAATAGTGCTGATGCCATCGGGCATATAGGTAAGCTCATTGTTCAGATATACTATGTAGTCGCCATGTTTGTCATAACATGCATCGAAACTTTTGAACATATCGCCAAAAGCTTTCTCGCCCATTTTCTCCATGAGCGGTGCGAAATAGTTGGTATCCAAATCCGCAAAATTTTCCATGGGCGATATATTGAGGTACCTGCCCGTATCGGTCGCTGCAACCTGCCAGCTGACATCCTGAAGATTATGTTTTTTACAGGTTTCCGTAAATTCCTTGGAAATCTTTTCATATTCCTGGATCATTGAGGGTTTCACTTGGTCTTCGTGTACATAAAAGGCCTGGTTTTTACTTTCCTGTGCCTGTAAAAGGGCAAAGGGGATTAAAAATAGGGCAACTAATAAAATGTTCAATTTTTGTGTTCTCATGATTTATGGATTTAATGGTTAGTATTCAGGTTCGCAAGGAGTTTATAAAAATTAAATTATTGATTATTTTAAATCTTAATTCACGGTACTGATGCTACTGCTGCTATTACTACTGCTAACTCCCTACTCCATAACCGGTGCCGTGACCGTATAGCCCCAATCCTGCATCACCCCCAATAGGTCATAATAGGCGCTCTCGTGTACAAGCTTTCCCCGGTCGTCAAAGGTGAGGATGCTAAAACCTTCCGTACTACTTTTTTTTCCGGTCGGCGGGGTATGGCCAAACATTCCTGTATGCGTTCCGGTACAGGTCCAATTGGTGTAGGTTCTGTTTCCTACTACTATAATCTCCCGTGGGACAACCTTGAAATCGGGAATCGCGGTATGCCAAAACTGTAAGGCCTCCGCCAGTCCCGACGGGTTGCTCGATGCAATTTCACCGTTGACGTTTCGAACCATATTCCGGATGACCGTCGTTTCCATCAAAGTGGTATCCCAGTCGCTCCACGCCCTCAAATAGTTCTCACTCGCCGTTTTCAGCTCTTTTTCTTTATCCATGGCATGGACTACGTCCGTATTTTTCCGCTCAGGGTCCATGCAATAGACCGACAGAAGCGCAAACACCACTATGAAAAGCAAGGCCGATTTTTTCATGTCCACCCGATTTGGTTGATCCCGGATTCACGGAAATCCTGATTCCACTACTAAATGAATTGATTCCGGTCTATTTTCAATAGGAAAAAGGACGAACATATCCTTTTATTGTCCGAAGGCCTATTTTTGTTTATCGAACCATTTGTAACGATAAAGTTGTATATTTATCAAGCCCTATTTTTCCCCCGGTAAATGACCAAACCAAGAAATGGGAAGTTTTTCTATCAAAGCAGTTTTCCTTTTTGTCTTTTCTCTCCTGAATGGCTACCTCTCCTTTGCCCAATTTATCGATCTGGACAGCGAAAATCCCTACAAAAAGGTGTTCGTGGAGACCGATAATTTCGGTACCTCATATTTAAATCAGCTTGAAAATGCTTATCCGAAAGCTTTACCAGATACCTTGCAATTTTCCATGCTCAACGATCTGGCCTATTATTGGCATACCCGTAATTTGACCAAGGCGATGGATTTTACCCAAAAGGGATTGCGATTGACCATTGCTAAAAAGGATATGCTGTGGGAAGGACGGTTTCAGATCACCCAAGGGGCCATACTTCTGCGGATGGAGAAACTGGACAGTGCCCAGACAGTGCTCCGGGATGCCTATAACAAAGTCTGCGAAGGCGATCTTGCTTTTTTAAATACCCAGCTCGGCTACGTTTACGAACGTATGGGACAGTTGGACAAGGCCGCCGATTATGCCTTGGAGTCCCTTGAACTGGGCAAAAAATTGGACGACATGAAAGCCATCGCCTTGGCCTACAGTGACTTGAGCAACCTTTTCTGGAAGCAGTCCAAATTCGATACGGGACTGGAGTACGGACTCAAATCCCTACATATATTCGAAGAAATAGGCATAACCGATCTCGACTACGATTTTACGCTCTACGTCGTCGGCAACAATTATCTGGCCCTGAGCGATTTTCAAAATGCCCAGAAATACTATGAGCATTCTATCGTAATCGGTGAGCGCTACGGTTTTTACAACAACCTGAGCGATGTTTATATTTCCTTGGTGGATCTTTACGCTTTTCTGGGTGCGTTCGACAAAGCGGACGAGGCGGGCCTAAATGCAGTTAAATATGCCGAACTGCTCGAAAATAATTTTATGGTGATGCGCTCTTGGCTGTCCATCGGAAAATTACGCAACCTAGAGGGGGAACATGCCGCCGCCATAGAAAGTTTGTTGAAATGCATCCATATCGCCACCGACAATTTTGGGGACGAATACTATCTAAGCCAAGCGAAGAAAGCACTGGGGAAAGCCTATGCCGGCAATCACGAGTACCAACAGGCATACCAGGCCTTTGCCGAATACGACACATTGAAGAATCGGATTTTTACGGCGGAAGCGGATCAACGGATTTCCCTGCTGCGTACTGAATTCGAGGTGGCCGATAAGGAAGGTACCATATCGCTTCAGGAAGACCTGATCCAGAAGCAAAAGGCAAGACAGACCTTGATCATCGTGATTGCCGTTCTACTGTTTTTACTCCTTCTTTTGGCTTATAAGGCGATTTCGAACAACCGCAAAAAGAACAGGCTGCTTCACAAACAGAACGAAGAAAAAGAGTTCTTGTTAAAGGAGATACACCATCGGGTCAAGAACAACCTTGAGATCGTTTCCAGTCTGTTGTCGTTGCAATCCGCACAGATTCAAGACGAAGATGTTCTCAATGCCATGACCGAAAGCCAACACCGCGTACAGAGTATGGGCATGATCCATCAAAAATTATATATGGGCAAGAATTTGGCGTTTATCGAGATGAAGGATTACTTTGAGAACCTGGCCGATTATATTGTCGATGCCTATGGGATGGAAAATCGGGTTTCCATCGATGTCGCCATGGAAGCCTGTGAACTCGATGTCGACATGGCCATCCCCATTGGTCTTATTGTCAATGAATTGTTGACGAACGCATTGAAATATGCATTTCCCGATCAAAGAAAGGGGAAAGTCCGTATCAGCCTTAAAAAAGCGGGAAGCAAACTTCAATTGGATGTCGTCGATGACGGAGTGGGGATTGTCATCAAAAAGGAAGGATCGGAGACCGGTTTCGGTACACAACTCATTGAACTATTGACCCGGCAACTGGATGGCAAAATCGTGTTGAATACCCATAAAGGCACCTCGGTGTCCATTCAATTTCAATTTCAAAAAGCGGCGTGATCGTGGAGAATAAGGTTCGTATATTGATAGTCGAAGACGATATGATCATCGGGGCCAACCTAACCTTGCAGCTGACCCATTTGGGATATGAGGTAACGGGCGTAGAATCAAGGGGGGAGGATGCTATGGCCCATGCCTTGACGAATACTCCGGATATTATATTGATGGACATCAACCTCAAAGGAACCTTGAATGGCATAGAGACTGTTGCCGCTATCCAAACCAAAATTGATATCCCCATAATCTATTTAACCGCCAACAGCGACGACGCTACTTTTTCGAAGGCCAAGGAGACCCATCCCAGGGCCTTTATCACCAAACCCTTTAACAAACTGGACCTACAACGCACTATAGCCTTAGCTGTCGAACAACTGAAGGATACAAAAAATAGTCGAACAAGTGCGCAGGAAGTCGAAGTCATGAACGACCGGATATTTGTTAGACATAACGGAAAAATGGAAAAGTTGCTGTTGGAAGATATTTTATATGTTGAAGCCGACCGGAATTATTGCAAGATTAAAACCGGTGCCACCGCTTACCTACTTTCGAGTACGCTAAAAACCATGGAAGAAAAGCTGCCCGCCTCCCAATTTATACGCGTACACCGATCCTATATAGTCAACATCCCGAAATTGGATGTCGTTGCCGAAGGTCATTTAGAAATTGGCCGAAAAGTCATACCCTTAAGTAAAACGCACAAAGAACTGTTGTTCGGCCGTCTTCGGATGATTTGAACGCTTTGATATTAATCCCTTCCCCGTGATTTATTTCGATTGTTCCCGCTTCGGTTTTTGTTACCACCGCCACGGTAATTGGAACTGCCCGAGCTGTTCCGATTTCTCGATCGATTACGATCCGGATTCGGTTTCCGTCGCGGCTGTTCCGTCTGGGCTTCCGAGTCGTCATCACCATCGACAAATTGATGCTCGGGCATCCGGGGCACCTCTTGTCTGATCAATTTTTCGATATCCCTCAAATAGGGCCTTTCCTCTTTATCGCAAAAGGATAACGCGATTCCACTGGCGTCGGCACGTCCCGTACGGCCGATACGGTGCACATAGGTTTCCGATACGTTCGGTAGGTCATAGTTGATAACGAGGTTCAACTCTTCAACATCGATACCCCGGGCGGCGATATCGGTGGCGATCAATATCCGCAGTTTTCCTTCCTTAAAAGCGCCCAGTGCCTTCTGCCTTGCGGCCTGTGACTTATTACCGTGAATGGCTGCCGAACGGATATCGGCCTGCGCCAATTTCTTGACGATTTTGTTGGCACCGTGCTTGGTGCGGGAAAAGACCAAAACGGAATCGTCGGGCTTTTCCTTTACGATATGCGCCAACAACTTGGGCTTGTTCTGCTTGCTGACAAAGTATACGCCCTGATCCACTTTTTCAGCAGTGGCCTGTTCGGGCTTGATGGTCACCTGCTCAAAATCGCCTAAAATTTTTCGGGATAGCTCCACGATAGATTTCGGCATGGTGGCCGAAAAGAAAAGGGACTGCCGTTTGGGCGGGAGTTTGGCGATGATCTTTTTGATGTCGTGTATAAAGCCCATATCGAGCATCTGGTCGGCTTCGTCAAGCACGGCGAATTCTAGGTCACGGAACGAAATAAAGCCCTGATTCATAAGGTCGAGCAACCTTCCGGGGGTAGCGACCAGAATATCCACGCCACTTTGCAGGGCCCGGGTCTGACTGCCTTGCTTTACGCCTCCGAAAATGACGGTTGTTTTGAGACCCGTGAAACGGCCATATGCGGTGAAACTCTCCCCGATCTGTATGGCAAGTTCGCGGGTGGGAGTGACCACCAAAGCTTTTATCCGTCGTTTTCCCGATTGTCCGTTTTGGGCAATGTATAGATGATGGAGGATGGGAATACCGAAGGCGGCGGTCTTTCCGGTGCCGGTCTGTGCCACACCGAGCAAATCTTTTCCTTTCAATAAAATGGGAATTGCTTTTTCCTGTATCGGGGTGGGGTTGCTATATCCTTCTTGTTCGACCGCTTTTAAAATGGGCTCGGCCAGCCCTAGATCTTTGAATGTCATAGTTTGAAATAAGCGGCAAAGGTACGGCTAAATAAAAGATGTAAGACTAAAAGACGTAAGACTTAAGGCCAGAAAGGTAGAAATACCTTGTAAAATGTAGTTTGGGCCGAGTGATACGGAAAAAGGGTGTACGCCGTACCAAATGGGAAGTTTATTAAAAGAAGTAGGGTATCAAAGTACTCGTGAGCCCTACTTCTTCTAATCTACTCCCTAGAAAGTTACCGAAATCTTCCCTCTCAAATAAAAAGGGGTACCGGGTGTAAAATGAATTTCTTCGAAGGACTGTGGTTCATTGAACAACCGGCTTTCAGTGGCGAACTGGGCCTCGTTCCATTCGGTGTCGAAGAGGTTTTCAACAATGAGTCCCAAGGTCCAGTTTCTGATGGAATAATTAAGATTCATATCGGTCACGAAAAAACCTTCGGCAACAATGGAATTGTCTTCATTGGCCGGTCGGTCTTTTACGTAGCGATAGCTGATGCCTCCCGAAAAATTGTGAATGTCACGGAAAGAAAGCCCCGCTGAGGAAGTCAAATCCGGAGCTAAGGGTATATAGTTCTCCCCATCCGGTTCTTCCGTACTTCGGGCGTGGGTGTAATTGATGTCCCCGTTGGCGTATAACCCATCGGTCAGTTGGTAGCGAATGCCCAGATCAACCCCGTAACGCTGTGTTTTCCCACTGGGTTCAACGATACCTGCATCACCGACATATACAAATTCCTGTTGCAAAAAAAGCGACCACAGCGCGGCATTGATAGCCAATCTGTCGGTGGGTTTCCATATGGAGCCCAAATCTGCGCCAAAAGCGAGTGGCAAAATATCCTCACCGGTATCCGCGATAACTACTCTCGTGTCATTGGAATGGAAACCGATGCCCGTTTTAGCAAACAGCTGTACGTCGGCACTCGGTGCATAAATGACGTTCAATTTGGGGCCAAGAAATAATTTGTCCTGACTTTTGGAATCATAGGTTTCCGTTAGCAAATTGACGTAATCGAACTTGAAATAATCCAATCGCAACCCGGGGTTGAAGGTCCATTTGTTCCTTTTATAGGTCAGGTCGAAAAAGCCATACCCGTTGACCTCGTCGACATTCCCATAGGCCAAGCGTTCCAATAAAGTCTGACGGTTGGCGGTTCGGGAAAGCTGAATGTCGTTTACATCGTCGTACCGAAACCCGATACCGGCCTCATATTTTAATTGGGAATCGTGGTCGCCCACATGTATCGAACGTTGATAGGCGGTTTCCGCACCAATGATGGTACGGTCTTCAAGTTGCCGTATTTGATCACCGTTTACGGGATCTTCTAAAAAGAAAGTAAAGTTCGAGAACAGTTCAAAGTCATATTTTGAAATGTAGGCTTTCGACTGTACGCTTGAATGTTCATCGACCTGGTTGGTATGGTTGACCAAAAAATTCGATCGGCTCGTTATACCTCCCTCGGTATCATCAATGGCCCCGAACCTGCTGATTAGACCCTGATCAACGGCTCGTTGGGGAATCTGTCCCGATGCATCCCATTTGCTCTGAAAATGGGACATGGTAAGGGTCAGGTCCTGATTTTCGCGATTGTTGTAATTGTAGCGCCCCATCAGGTTGAGCCGGTTGAAATTCTGTGAAGATTCAAAGGGACCGTCAGAAAGCACGAGTTCGGAAGCTACGTAGGCATTGCTAAAATCGCTTTCCGTCACTTTAAACATCCCCATGGTGCGAAGGGTGTTGAACTGGCCCGCTTCTTGGGAGACCGTATTTTTATCGATCTGTTTTCGCAGTTTGAGATCGATATA
This sequence comes from Pricia sp., assembly GCF_041745955.1. Taxonomy (NCBI): domain Bacteria; kingdom Pseudomonadati; phylum Bacteroidota; class Flavobacteriia; order Flavobacteriales; family Flavobacteriaceae; genus Pricia; species Pricia sp. The sequence continues at coordinate 279 of NZ_JBGTHY010000123.1, read as the reverse complement.
GCCTGCGGTATTAAAATTCCCCTTATGGGCGTAATACGGCCCTTTTCCGAAGTCGATATTATCGATGGTCTCGGGAATAATAAAATGCATGTCGGAGTACCCCTGGCCGTGTGCATGTGAAACCATATTGACGGGCAGGCCATCTACATTGATGGCGATATCGGTACCGTGGTCGATATCGAAGCCCCGTAAAAATATCTGTTCGGCCTTTCCGCCGCCGGCATGTTGGCCGATGATCAGTCCCGGTACTTTCCTCAAAATTTCTTGTGACGATTTTAC
>NZ_JBGTHY010000122.1:0-4009 GCF_041745955.1 Pricia sp. | reverse complement strand
TCCTTATCCATGATACAGGCATCCAAGGTTACGTTGCCGTCCCGATCTGGGCGGCCGCCAACCCCTACGGTCTGATTGTCAACATCGGCCTCTTCGACTTTTACGCCTTCCTCTACGGCATCCAAAGAATTTCCTCCATCCTTTAAAACATCCCATGCCTTTGCCGACGCCTTATGAAAATCCCAAGTACATATCACGATCGGGCGAATATCTTTGGATTCCCCCTGGTTCGAAGTCTCATACTTTACATTCCCTAGGGAAGATGCCAGCAACGGAACCGAAATCAGACCGGCAGTAACCGCAGTGGAATTTTTCAAAAATTTTCTTCGTTCCATAATTCCTGTTTACTTTTAGACCGCTAAATATACGGGATATTGTGCAAGCTGACTAACTACTCAATAACAACCTTTATCATATTCTTGGGTGGGATAGTTGGTCGTTGAGCTTGAGCTTGCCCTTGAACTTGAACCTTGATTATGTTGATAGAAGTCTGTGCCAATTCGTTGAAATCTGCCCTAAATGCCGAAAAAGCGGGCGCCCACCGTATCGAGATCTGTTCAGAACTTGCCGTTGGGGGCATAACGCCATCTTACGGACTTCTTAAGTCGGTTCGTGAAAAAATTACCATTCCCATACATGTGCTGATACGACCTCGGAGTGGTGATTTCTCCTATTCGGACGGGGAGTTCGAAATCATGAAAACCGATATCAAAATGTGTGTTGACATGGGCTTCGAAGGCATCGTTTCCGGCGTTTTACAAAAGGATTTTACCTTGGATGTCGAACGCACCAAAATTTTGGTAGGGGCATCCGGAGACCTGAGATTTACTTTTCACCGGGCATTCGATTGGGTAAAAAGTCCCTTGAAGGCCTTTGCGCAACTGGAAAGCTTGGGCGTGGACTGTGTCTTGACCTCGGGACAACAAAAATCCGCCGAGGATGGTATCACATTGCTAAGCGAACTCCATCACAAAGCATCTACAATCACTATTATGCCAGGGGGAGGCATAAAACCGGAAAATATCAATGTTTTTAAGGAAAAAGGATTCCGTGCTGCCCATCTCTCCGGAAGTAAATTCGTCAAAACCCTGGCCATAAAACCTAAAATCCCTATGAATTCCCCTTCTTATCTCAAGGATGACGGTGTTACGGTTTCAAACCTCGAAACCATCCAAAAAATCGTAAATGCGGTTAAATAAAATCCAAATGGCGTAACCGAACGCGTATTTAAAAATACCTTTGCACCCATGTTACGATGGATCGTTTTTGCCATAATCTATGTCGTTTTGGGCCTGTATACGCTTCAGGCCCTGAAGACCGCCATCCGATATCCTTGGGTGCACTATCTTTTTATCGCCATATCGATACTGGTACTGGGTAATTTTATTTATCAATTTACTTGGGGCGCAGCGGAAGGTAGGGTGCTGAGCCGACCTAAAAGCTATGCTTTCGGCTTTATGATTACGGTCGTCGCGTTTCAGGTAATAACCATTTTGTTTCTTTTTTCGGAGGATATTTTCCGCGTGGTTTCGGGTGTATACCAAAAGTTCACCGGCAACGCCAAAGCATTCTCCCTGCCCGAACGCCGCAGATTTTTGAGCATCCTGGGCCTTGGTATCGCCGCATTGCCCTTCGGCGCACTTCTTTATGGCATGTATAAGGGCAAATACAACTTTAAGGTGTTCAAATATGCCCTTGAATTCGAGGACCTGCCGGATGCCTTTGACGGTTACCGGATAACGCAGATTTCCGACATCCACAGCGGTAGCCTCGATAACCGGAAAAAAATCGAATATGCCGTCGACCTAATTAATAAGCAGCAAGGCGACGTAATCTTATTTACCGGCGATCTGGTCAATAACTTGGCCACGGAAATGGAACCGTGGATGGCCCTTTTCTCGACCCTCGAAGCCAAAGATGGAAAGTTTTCCGTTTTGGGAAACCATGATTACGGCGATTATGTAGATTGGGAAACCGAGGCCCTAAAACGCCAGAACCTAGAGGATTTAAAAGTGATTCAGCGGGACATCGGTTTTGTCCTGATGCTAAACGAAAACCGGTACCTGAAAAGAGGTAACGATAAAATAGCCTTGGTAGGCGTGGAAAATTGGGGTCGTGGTGGCTTCAAAAAGGCGGGCGACCTCGGTAAGGCGACCACAACGATAGCCAAAGATGATTTTAAGATATTGATGAGCCACGACCCCTCCCACTGGGAAGATGTGGTGCTTTTCGATGATCTTCACTATCATTTAACGCTTAGCGGACACACCCACGGCATGCAATTCGGCATCGAAATTCCCGGATGGGTCAAGTGGAGCCCGGCAAGTTGGCGCTATAAATATTGGGCGGGCGTTTATAAAGAAAAAGGGCAGTTTATCAACGTCAACAGGGGCTTGGGATTTCTTGGGTATCCTGGACGCGTCGGTATTTGGCCAGAAATAAGCGTGATAACCTTGAAGAAAAAGACAATCTAGCCTGCCTAAAATCAGTATAAAATTCTCATTAACAGTAATTTGACAACTAAATCTACAAAAAAGTAGATGTTTATAAACTCATCAACATTAAACGTATCATCTGAAGACTTAATGTTAACCGGAGTTAGTAATTCGACTCAAGACCGGGTACAAACTCGCCCCGAAAAGTATATTAACATTATTTTAACACATACAAAAACCTTTAATTCTCGGGCTTCGGATACTGATTTCGCAATTTTTGTTACTTTTGGCGAATAACCCAAAGCAGTATTTATGTCAAAGTTTGGTGAACTTATAGATTTGAAAGTCCCCGTTCTGTTGGACTTTTATGCGGACTGGAACGAACAATCCACCGCAATGCACTCTGTGCTTCGCGATGTTGCCGCCGCTTTGGGCGATAAGGGCAAGGTCATAAAAATCGATGTCGACAAAAATAAGGAACTCTCTAGCGCCCTTCGTGTCAAGGGCCTGCCTACCCTGATGATCTACAAGAAAGGAGAAATGGTATGGCGTCAAAGCGGTGAGCAGGACGCCAATACGCTTATCGGGATTCTCAAGGAATATGTTTAAGCAGAGGTATTTTCGTTTCGCGGATCGATAGTGCTAGGCCCTTTTCAGCCTGACTTTCTCGCCCCCTAATGTCCGCCTAAAGATCGGATACAGGGTTTGTTATCTAATTTTCATCCGGTACCACAACCTTTTCAAGTAATTCCTCTTCTGTCGTCGTGGCGTCAATGTTCATGGTATCCGATACCGGCATCGTATCGACCATATCAGGATCTTGACCCGGTACCGGCGGTTCTTCCCCGGGTATGTTGTTCTTGTAGAAATGCTCGAACTTATCGATATATTCATTGAATATCAAAGTTTCCTTTTCGGCCTTTTCGCGGTCGTTGTTCGTGATCAGAATATCGATATTTCTACGATAGCCTTCCATATCACCAATAATATCGTCGATCTTATCGTATTGCTCATCCAACGGAATCCCTTCGTAATACTCCAACCGCTGCTGATAGATGTTTTTCAGCTTTTCAAAAAGTGCCCGGGCCTTGTTGGTTTCGCCTACCTTGTAATAGCCATCGACAAAAGGCTCGACGAAGGCATAATATTCGAAATATTCTACGGGAAGGTTCTCCATGGTCATATCGATGATCTCTTTGGCCCTGTCGATCTTGTTTTCCTTGATCAGTTGTTCCGTAAGACGTGCGAGGTTGCTTCGATAGGAAAGACCTTGTATACGGGTCTGTACATCGTGGTATATATCAGGACTTCCCGAATTGCCCCAATACCAATTGGTAACGATATCGTACATCAAATCGGTATCTATCCTACCCATTTCAAAGGATGATTTTGTGCGTGGGGTTTTGATGGGCACCAATTTGTATGCCATGCCATCGAGCTGCAGATACTCTTTCATCCAAATAAATTCGGCATCGTCAAAACTTCCTCCCGAAAAATAAAGGGGGCGTTCCCAATCATTGTTGGCGAGCATATCCAACATCATCATACTCTTTTTGGTGATGGCTGTTTTGGGG
>NZ_JBGTHY010000121.1:0-5081 GCF_041745955.1 Pricia sp. | reverse complement strand
GCGGGGCCCACCCCTTTCCATTCCGAACAGGGAAGTTAAGCCCGCCAGCGCCGATGGTACTGCCGAAAGGTGGGAGAGTAGGATGCCGCCTTACCTCGGAAGGTCCCGATCACCAGTTGATCGGGACCTTTTTTTATGGTTAAAAATGGCAAAACCTGGAGAAAATAGGAATATCTCTGAACCCTAGAGTGTGCAAATCCTGAATAAGGGAAAACTATTGTCGCTCGCCATATAGAACCTGAAGTCACAAAAAGACGTTAAAAAAGAATGGAAAAAATAATTGATCGAAAGATTCACCCTTCAATACCCTAGATGAAGGTTAAACTGTACATTTTTTTCCGTTTCCTGTTTGTCGAGGATGACAATACCCTGTTTGTACAAATCTATCGTAAAGTTGACAGAACTATCCCTTTTTAAAAGGTCCCAGGCTTCCTTCATTTCATGGCTCCAATTGATATCATCAAAAACGAAAATTGCTGGGGATTTTATTTTATCCTTTAATGCCTTAAAATATTTGATAGTCGGTTCTTTTTGGTGATTGCCATCAATAAATAGAAGGTCGAAGTGAACATCCTCTTTTAGGAGCTGCGGAAAAGTGGCATCGAATAATCCTTCCCTGATATCATATTTTGATACGGGCGCCATAGTGGCAAACTGGTCGCCCGAAATTTCACACAACTGGGAAAGGCCTTCCATGGTGACAAATTGGGCTTGAGGGCTATTCTGGATACTTTTTAGGACGTAACATCCGGATATTCCCAAGTTAGTACCAATCTCTAAAATAAGGGAAGGTGCTGTTTTTTTGGAAAGGAAATACAAGAACTCGCACCATTTTTTACTGGATGCCGCATTTTTACAGATATCCTTGACCATCGCTGTTTTATCGGAGCCGAAAATTTGGTACGAAATCAGGGTTTCGTCCTGTAAAAGCTCCGTTCTGTAGTTTTCACAATTTTGGAACGCTTGACGATCTTCTTCCTTATAATTGGAATTTAGTACTGTCGATACGGCCTCGACGACTTTTTGTAAAGTACTGTTTTTGTATTTGGATATTTTTTCGAGTTCTTTTTTTTGATTTAACCGGGTACGGGTTATGGAAAGATGCTTCCGTATTTTCTTCTCGATCATAGGTTAACCGTATTTAGATTACACTCTCGGCAAATCCCCCTCACCTTTCAACGGCAATTCAGATGCTCCCATAAGATAGGTGTCGACGTGATAGGCCGCTTGTCGCCCTTCGGAAATCGCCCAGACGATGAGGGATTGGCCGCGGCGTTGGTCTCCCGCCGCAAAGACGCCGGGTACATTGGTCATATAATCTTTTTCTGTGGCCTTGATGTTGGTCCTGCCATCGGCTTCAAGCCCCAATTGTTCGGCTATAGTCATTTCTGAACCTGTAAAACCTAAGGCCAGCAAGGCCAAATCGCATTTCCATTCCTTTTCGGTGCCTTCGACTTCTTTCAAGACCATTGATTTTCCGGGTTCTTTGATCCATTCGACCTCAGAGGTGACCAAACCTGTCAGATTACCATCTTTGTCACCTTCGAAGCGTTTGGTCGAGATGCTGAAAAAACGCTCCGCACCTTCCTTATGTGATGAACTGGTGCGCAATCGCATGGGCCAAAAGGGCCAAGGCTGGTCCTCGGGGCGTTCGGCAGTGGCCATGGGCATAATCTCGAAATTGGAGACGGATTTTGCACCGTGGCGGAACGATGTCCCGATACAATCCGATCCGGTATCTCCGCCGCCGATAACGACAACATCCTTACCTGTGGCCAATAGCTCGTTTTCGAATGTTGTAGTTCCATCGACGCGACGGTTGTTTTGGGGAAGGAAGTCCATCGCCTGCACAACCCCTTTCAAGTCCGCACCTTCTATGGGTAGGTTTCTGTGAATCGTTGCCCCTCCGCATAGCACGATGGCATCAAAATCATTCTGGAGTTCTTCGCCTTTGACATCTATCCCGACGTTAACGCCGCATTTAAATTCGATACCTTCGGCTTCCAGTACGTTGAGCCTTCGGTCGATAATGTGCTTTTCCATCTTGAAATCGGGAATACCGTAGCGTAACAATCCTCCAGCCTTTTCATCCCGTTCGAATACGGTTACCAAATGACCTGCACGGTTCAATTGCTGTGCGGCCGCCAATCCTGCAGGCCCTGAGCCTACTACAGCCACTTTTTTACCGGTTCTGGTTTTTGGGGGTTCGGGTTTGATCCATCCTTTTTCGAAGGCGGTTTCGGCGATCATCTTTTCAATGTTCTCAATAGTGACCGGATCCTCGTTGATTCCGAGTACGCAGGCTTCTTCGCAAGGAGCGGGGCACAATCGTCCCGTAAATTCCGGAAAGTTGTTCGTCGCGTGTAGAATATCCGCCGCCTTGTTCCATTTGCCCTTATAAACGGCATCGTTAAAATCGGGGATAAGGTTGCCCAGTGGGCATCCACTATGGCAAAACGGAATGCCGCAGTCCATGCAGCGTGCGCCTTGGTCCTTGATTTCCTTTTCGGGTAAGCGTAGTGAAAACTCCTTAAAGTGCTGCACGCGCTCCTCGACGGGAGCGTATGCCTCTACTTTTCTATCGAATTCCAAAAATCCTGTTATCTTTCCCATGTATCGATCGTAAATTAGTGTAGTTTTAAATAGTTTCTAGTTTCTCTTCTTCCAATCGGATCAACGCCTTTCGGTATTCCTCGGGGAATACTTTTACGAACTTGGGCAGACAGTCCTCCCAATCTTCCAGAATACGTTGTGCAAGCGGACTCAAGGTAGCGTTGTAATGGCTTTCGATCAAATCTTTAAGCTGCTTGACGTCTTGGTCTTCGGTTACTTGGAGCAAGTTTAGGTCTTCGGCGTTACAGTTTTTCTTAAAAGTCTTTTTCTCATCGAAAATATAGGCGATGCCACCGCTCATTCCTGCGCCGAAATTCCGGCCCACTTCGCCTAATACTACGGCAACGCCACCGGTCATATATTCGCAACCGTGATCACCGATACCCTCGACGACCGCTTTTGCCCCTGAATTCCGTACGCAAAAACGTTCCCCGGCCCTACCATTGATATAGGCCCTACCGGCGGTCGCACCATAGAGCGTAACGTTTCCGGTAATCACATTATCTTCGGGTACGATGGTCGAACCTTGGGGTACTTTAACGACCAATTTGGCGCCTGAAAGTCCCTTTCCGAGATAGTCGTTGGTATTACCGTTCACGATCATGGTCAAGCCTCGCGTAGCGAAAGCCCCAAAACTTTGGCCGGCAGAACCGATAAAATTCAGTTTTAAGGTATTGATGGGCAAACCTTGCGCCCCATATACCTTGGAGATTTCATTGCTGATGATGGCTCCGACGGCCCGATCCGTATTCTTTATCGGGAAGTCAAGCGTCAGTTTCTCTTTTCGGAACAATGACGGATTGGCCTTGGCGATGATATCGAATTCGATGGACTGATCGATGTTGTGCTTCTGTTTTTGGGTATTATAGAATTTCGTGCCTGCAGGAACGTCTACTTGGTGCAAAATCGGGGTCAGGTCGATGCCTTTGGCCTTATAATGGTCTATGGCCTTTCTACGGTCCAGTTTTTTGACCTGGCCCACCATTTCGTTTACCGTCCGGAAGCCTAGCTGGGCCATGATCTCGCGCAGTTCCTGGGCAACGAAATACATGTAATTGACCACGTGCTCGGGTTTGCCCTCGAACTTTTTACGAAGTTCGGGATTCTGCGTTGCTATACCCACCGGGCAGGTGTTCAGATGGCAGACGCGCATCATGATACAGCCCGATGCGACCAACGGTGCGGTAGAAAATCCAAATTCTTCGGCACCCAACAGACAGGCTACCGCCACATCGCGGCCGGTCTTAAGCTGCCCGTCACATTCCAAAACGATCCGGTTGCGAAGATCGTTCATCACCAAGGTCTGCTGGGCTTCGGCGATACCGAGTTCCCATGGAAGACCTGCATGTTTCAAAGAGGTCAGGGGCGAAGCTCCGGTGCCGCCATCGAAGCCTGAAATCAATATTACATCGGCTTTAGCCTTTGATACCCCGGCAGCAACGGTACCGACACCAACTTCGGATACCAATTTCACATTGATCCTAGCCTTCCGGTTGGCCGATTTAAGGTCGAAAATCAACTGGGACAAATCTTCGATGGAATAAATATCATGATGTGGCGGTGGTGAGATCAGGCCCACGTACGGGGTCGAATTCCGGGTTTTCGCAATAGCAGGGTTCACTTTGGGACCTGGCAATTGACCGCCTTCCCCAGGTTTGGCCCCTTGAGCCATTTTGATCTGTATCTCTTGGGCATTGGTCAAGTAATCGGAGGTTACCCCGAAACGGCCCGAAGCCACTTGTTTGATGGCACTGTTTCGCCAGTCGCCGGTCGCATTTTTATAAAAACGGTCGGCATCTTCACCGCCTTCGCCGGAATTGCTCTTACCGCCGATCCTGTTCATGGCAATGGCCAAATTTTCATGGGCTTCCTTACTGATGGAGCCGTATGACATGGCACCGGTTTTAAAGCGTTTGACAATATCGGTCCAAGGTTCTACCTCTTCCAAGGGAATCGGGTCGTAGTTCGAGAATTCGAAAAGTCCCCGGATGGTCATCAGGTTTTTGGTCTGTTCGTTGACCATGGCGGCATATTCCTTGTAGGTATCGGCCTCATTGCCCCGCACCGCTTTCTGTAGCTTGGCAACGGACAAGGGGTTGAACATGTGCTTTTCCCCGTCCCTTCTCCAACGGTATTCGCCCCCGACCTCAAGATCGAGGGTGGCGGCGACTTCTTTTTTGGAAAAGGCATTACGATGCCGTTTGGCAATTTCCTTCTCGATCTGATAAAGTCCGATACCTTGTATACGTGTAGGGGTATTCGGAAAATACTTGTCCACCACCTTGGTATTGATGCCTACACATTCGAACAGTTGCGACCCACGATAGGAATTCAAGGTAGAGATACCTATTTTGTTCATTACTTTCAAGATACCTTTGCCAACGGCTTTATTGTAATTTTCTATGGCTTCAGAGAACGTGTACTCGGTGATATCGTGTTCCTCGATCTGTTCGCCGATAATTTCGTTG
>NZ_JBGTHY010000120.1:0-6202 GCF_041745955.1 Pricia sp. | reverse complement strand
GTATCATAGGCCTTCAACGCATCGATGTGCCAGTGATGTCTGGGTCTGTACTCCCGGAGAAAAGCCTTTATTTTTTTCGATATTACCAGTCCCCCGAACGTGAGCAAAATTTCGGGCCTTAGTTTTTCGAAAAGCGTTTCATGGTTGTCCCGTTTTTCAATAGGTGCCAAAATACTGTCGATACTGGCAAAAAATTTCGGATGGTGAAGATTGGATGTGGTCTCGGTGAAAACGATCACCGAAGGATCTGCCGCGAGCCAGTCTAAAAATCGCTGTTCGGCAGCGTTGGGGTGATTGACACCAACAAGTACCATTTTTCTCCCGGATGTGTCCCACACATCAACAAAGCTTTGAATGTCGGTAATTTCAGGATCTTCCGTAGTTTCCGCCGGCACCACCAAGGGCACTGCCGCAGGTTTGAGGGCAGTGTCATACAACGGTTCTTCAAAAGGAACGTTGATATGTACGGGCAACTTGACCTTTAGGGCCACGTTCAAAGCCGTGTTCAATTCGCTGTCATTGTGTTGCTGTATCACTTTTTGCAGTACATCTTCCGAATCACCTTCAAGCCATTTTGGGGCATACTTTTCCACCCGATCGGTAGCATGTACAATGTCTTGTTTCAAATGGGCGGAGTATCCGATATGCCGATGGAAAACGTCGTCTTGCCGAATGGTCTGTCCGTCTCCGACGTCGATTTTATATAGAGGCCTATCCGCAGAAATCACCACCAAGGGAATACCGCTATAAAATGCCTCGGCCACCGCGGGATAATAATTCAACAAAGCACTGCCCGAAGTACAAACTACTGCCACGGGTTCCATCAGATGTTGTGCTATACCCAAGGCGAAGAAGGCCGCACTACGCTCATCGACGATACTAAAACAGGAAAAATAGGGGTCTTCCGTAAAATCGATGGTCAAGGGGGCATTTCTCGACCCTGGGGAGATAATGATGTTCTTGATGCCTTTGGCCTTACAGTGCTGCACGACCAATTGCGCCGAGGGAATGCTGGAGTGTCTCATGGGGTGCAAAAGTAGTCGAAAATTATCCTAAAATTGATAGCATTGTGCTACTTTTCGCCACCGTCTCTTCCCATTCCCGTTCGGGGTCGGAGTCTTTGGTAATGCCGCCGCCTACATATATATGGGCCCTATTTGCTTTAAGTTGCATACAACGCAGATTCACATACAGCGTCGTTGTCTTCGTGATGGAACGATAGGCTTGGTTTTCCTGATTTCCCTTACGGTTATTTCGTTGTTTATCGGTTCTTAGATTCAGTTCGCCCAAGAATCCGGTATAGAACTCCCGATTGTAATTCTCGTTCTCCACTATAAAATCCTGCGTGCTTTCTTTGGGCATACCACAGATGGCAGGGGTCGGGTGCAATGCGCTTACAATGGACCCTAAGTTTTTTTCATCTACAAGACCCGTAATCTTGGTACGTAAATGAAGTAATTCGCCAGCACGTATGGTTTCCGTGTTCGACTTACTAAGATGGTCGACCTGATCTTTAAGGGCATCGGTGATGTAGTCGGTGACCAGTTGCTGCTCTTCGAGTTCCTTATGTCCCCATTTCGGATTTTCCGTACCTGCATATTTTTGGGTTCCGGCCAATGACATCGTAGTCAAATGCCGGTTTTTGAGCATCAACAAAATTTCCGGGGTCGCGCCCAACCACAGACCGACCTTCGGATGGTACCATAGATAGCAAAAAGCATTGGGGTGTTTGACCAAAAGCTTCTGGAACAAATCTAACGGACGCGCTTTCGAATCCGTTTCAAGGCATCTGGAAAGGACCACCTTTTCAAAAGTGCCTTTTTTTATTTCGGAGATTCCTTTTTCTATGAGATGGATGTGGGACTCTTTTCTTTCTTTGTCGGATGTTGGCCCGGTCACCTCATCTTGTTTGTCGGATGTCGACATGGCCAAATCATCTTGTTTGTCGGATGTCGGCACGGTCCCATCCCATTTTGTGTTGCTGACCTGTCGTTCCAAATCCGAAATCTCAAGCAATGCATCAGGAGCAATAATTAGGGTAGGATGTCTTGCATCAAAAGGGGCGAAAATAAATCCCGTTTCCGCGTATGTTTTGAGATGATGTACTCGGTCATCGTTCTGAAAGACGGCCTTTACCCTATCCTCCTTAGGTTTCCTGTAGGCCACGAAAGGAAGCTTTTTTCTAAATTGGGTGTCAATACTTTCAAAAAAATCCAACGGCATATTATTTTCTGAATAGGACAATCGCAGCCAGTTTACAAACGGATATCAGATTTTTTTCGGCAAAGCGATCGTGGTCAATTTACAGACGGAAACCAAACGGTCTTCGCTATCGGTAATTTTGATATTCCACAATTGGGTGGTGCGACCTTTATGTACTATCGTCGCTTTGGCGAAGACATCTCCATTGCGGACACTTTTTACATGATTGGCCGCAATTTCGATGCCCCTAATGGCGAATTGCTGCGCATCGAGAAAGATGTAAGAGGCCATACTGCCCACGCTTTCGGCCAGGGCCACCATGGCACCGCCGTGCAAAACACCGTCCGGTTGGTAGACTTTGGAATTTACGGGCATCTTGCCGACAAGATAATCCGCCCCAACATCTGTATACTCGATCTGCAGGGTTTCCATCAAAGTGTTTTTTGAGGAATTGTTGCAAACCTTGAGTATTTTCTCCTTGTAATCGTCCATAACCTTTATTTTTGGCCTTTGTTCCCGCGCCACTTCGAAATTCGTGAATTTGAAACGGTAGGAATAACTCCATCCAAAATTAATCATACTATACCAAAATCGACTTCCTTTAAAGCAATTGTTTATGACTCCTTCGGAAAATACCGTTACGTATACCAGCACCAATTCCTACAGTACTTTAAACACGCTGTCCGAAACTACGGAAAACGTGTGGATCGTAATGCACGGCCTCGGCTATCTGAGCCGTTACTTTATAGGACATTTCGACGGACTCCCTTCGGATAAAAACTATATCATCGCTCCACAAGCGCCTTCAAAATACTATTTGAACACCAGTTACACCCGAGTCGGGGCGAGCTGGTTGACCAAGGAAGATACGCAACGGGAAACCGAAAACGTCATGGTCTATTTGGACGCTGTTTTGTCGTCAGAAAAACTTACCGGGAGCTGTAACCTCATCGTACTCGGTTTTTCACAAGGTGTTTCAATTACCTTGCGTTGGGTCGCGAAAAGGCAGATCAAATGCACTCAATTAATACTGTATGCCGGCGCTATCCCCAATGAACTGCAAGCTTCGGATTTTGATTTCCTCCTTAAATATAATACCAAGGTGAGCATAATCGTGGGTGATAAGGACGAATATCTGAACGAGGAACGGCGAAAAACGGAATTGGCAAAAATCGAAAAATTATTCGGCGGAACAGCGCAGGTAATAATTTTTGAAGGGGGGCACGAAGTGAATAGGGATTTAATATCCGACTTGGTGCCATGAAACCTTTGTTAATCCTACCTAGTATTTGTTTAAAATTAAACCGTTTCGGAAGCAAAAAAATACGGTCTTAAAGATAGCAAAAATACCAAAGATACTAGGAGGTTGACAACTTCGTGAAGCTTAAAATTTAAATGCGAGCGATCAAAACCTCCTCCCCGGCGCAAACGCCGAAATATCCATAGAAGTCTTTTTATTTCCAATAATTTCCGAAACCAATTTCCCCGTAGCGGGGCCAAGACTCCACCCCATCATGGCGTGGCCGGTGGCGAAGGTCAGGTTTTTGATATCTTTCGATTTGCCGATATACGGGAGTCCGTCCGGGGAGACGGGGCGCATTCCGGTTTGGGCGTCGGCGATTTCTTCTTGGGTGATGTCCAGTTCGGGATAGAAGTTTTTGGCACCGTTGGCAATCGCCAAAACCCTTTCTTTTCGAATGGTATCGTTGATGCCCGAGAACTCCATAGTACCTGCGAAGCGCGTAAATTCCCGCATCGGGGTTACGGCCATACTGGCTTCCATCAAAATTGAGGGCATCGATATTCCCGTCGGGCGCGCTACGTTAATCCGGTAGCCTTTTCCCGCCTGTAAAGGGAGTTTGATATTCATTTTTTTGGATAGGATTCCACTCCACGAACCGGCGGCAAGTATGATTTCGTCAGCAGTATATAAACCTTTTGAAGTCCGGATTTTGCCGATTTTTCCATTGGATACGGATAGGTCGAGCACCTCTTCGTCCGTTTTTATTTGAACTCCGGCACTTTTTAAGTACGTCAACAATTTGGGCATCAGTTCCGTGGGCGAGGTATGGCCATCACAATGGTAATGAATGGCGCCCTTGGCATCAATTTTTATATTTGGCTCGATAGTTTCCAATTGGGATTTGTTCAGTTCGGCAACCTCAAGCCCTAAAAAACTCGCCTTTTGCGCCACTTCCATTTCATGTTCGAATGCAGCGTCCGTTTTGTAGATCATCAAGAGGCCCTTACGTTCGAGGTGGAAATCGCCCAGATCCCCGGAAGCTTTTATGTCCTCATAAAGTCCACGGCTCAGGATGTTGATATCCTTGATGACGGGAATGGCCTTTTCTACTTTCGCCGCGGTCGAGGATTTATGAAAGAACCATGACCATTTGAAGAAATCGATATCCCAGCGGGGTTTGATGTAAAAGGGACTTGAAGAATCGAACATCCATTTGATACCCTGCGCAATTTTTCCTGGAGATGCCATCGGAATGATATGACTGGGCGTGATATAGCCCGCATTGACGAAGGAAGCGCCGGAGGTAATATCAGATTTGTCGATGACCGTTACCTGATGCCCTTCCTTTTGCAGAAAATAGGCGGAGCTTAAACCTATGATGCCGCCGCCGATGATGATGATATTTTTCAATGTTGAATAATTTTAATAGGTGTTGATTTGAAAACCTGCCCGTCCGGCAGGCAGGTTTGAAGATATTCCACGGATGAACTAGTCTTCAAATCGATTAATCTACAAGCCGCCTCCGGCGCGGGGAGGTTTCATATCACTTGAAATCCGTGCGCATACGGATCGTCGTCATCGATCGTAATGGTATTATGCCCATAAATCTTCGCCCAACCTTGAATACTTGGGATAATCGCCGCAATACCGGCTAAAGTAGTCTCCTCCTCTACCCTTCCGATAAACTGCGAACCGATAAAACTTTCGTGGATGAATGCGTCTCCCAACTTCAATTTTCCCTTGGCGTGCCATTGTGCCATTCGGGCGGAAGTACCGGTACCACAGGGAGACCGATCAATAGCCTTATCTCCATAAAAAACGGCATTTCGTGCTGTCGCCAGTGGAGAAATCGGCTTGCCCGACCACATCAGATGGCTCACATCGCGAATGGTTTCGTCTTCGGGATGGATAAACCTATCCGGATATTTCAGATTGATTTTTTCGCGGATTTCCTGACTGAAATGCACCAATTTACCGGCGGAAAAGTCATTGATGCCCGAGAAATTCTTTTGTACATCTAAAATCGCATAATAATTTCCGCCGTAGGCGACATCGAACAAGAGTTCGCCCAAATCGGAACTTTCAACCGTGAGATCCGTGGCCGCCAGATAGGATTTCACATTGGTCAGTTTTACCCACTCCACCTTTTTTCCGGCCATTTCGTATTCGATCTGTACCAGGCCCGCGGGAGCGTCCATACGGATCTTTCCGGGTGTTTTTGGTTTTAGCAATCCCTCTTCGATACCGATAGTGATAGAGCCAATAGTACCGTGACCGCACATGGGCAGACAACCGCTGGTCTCGATAAAAAGGATGCCGAAATCATTTTCAGGATCGGATGGTGGATAGAAAATACTGCCGCTCATCATATCATGGCCCCGAGGTTCGAACATCAATCCCTTGCGGACCCAATCGTATTCCCGTAAAAAGTGCTGTCTTTTTTCGCTCATGTCGGCGCCCTTGAGTTCGGGACCGCCTTTAGCCACCACACGTACGGGGTTACCGCCCGTATGGGCGTCGATACAGACAAACGTATTTTGTGGCATCATAGTGCTGTGTTAAACCTGTTTTAGGTTCCAAAGATTTTTGGTCTAATGGTCTGGTTTTAAAGGCGTTTTTGGTTCTTGGGTCTTGTTTGGTTTAATGGTCTGGTCTTAACGCTGTCTTTGGCTGTAAAGACGTGTTTGGTTTAACCGTCTGGTCCTTGATGCTCATTTTAAAGATTCGATATAGGCATCAATACGACGCTCCAAAATC
>NZ_JBGTHY010000119.1:0-8485 GCF_041745955.1 Pricia sp. | reverse complement strand
TTACCGGTTCGGGACGAGAAATATATTCTTCCCTTGGCATCGTATTCCAGATCATTGGGTGACTGTAGCCCTTTTCCGTTGAATATTTCCGCAACGACGGACGTATTTTTACTGACCATGTCCATTCTTATGACTTTTCCCCCGTCACCTTCACAAATAAGCAGGTTTCCTTCCGGTGTAAAACGTAATCCGTTTGCACCATTTGATTCCGCCTTAAAAACGGAAAGTTTTTTGTTTTCGGGATTCCATGAAAGGATTTTGTTCATGGGTACGTTGGTAAAATAGACCGTTCCGTTCCGATCTACGGCAGGTCCTTCGGTGAATACCTCTTTATCGTCGATTCGGGTCTCAACGGTAACATCACCCAGAAACAGCTCAGACTTTAATCCCTCGTATTTATCTTTCGATGGGGTATCGCCAACGTTCGAATAAAGGGTGTCCGAGCTGTTATTTGATTCCTCATTGGGATTCGATTTGGTTTCTTTGTTCCAGTTCTCCATACATCCGAACAAACAAAACAGGATTGTGCCATGGGCCAAAAATCTCTTGAAATATATTTTGAATATCATTTCTAATTATTGAAGGGTTGCTTGTAATAAATTTTAATAAGATTATTATAAAATGAACTGAAATCTAAAAAGAATATGTTTTGCGGGTAATTCTAACTGGGATATTCATCAAAATAGATATAAATCTAAGGAATAGATTGATAATTTGTAAAAAAAAATGACAAGTTACTAGTTTTTACTCCTAATATTTACTTTATTTATCACAAACTAATGACTTTGCTTGGGTAAAAAAAGGTTGAAGCAAAACCTGGGACAAGTGTTAAACCAATCATTTCTTAAAGACTTAAAAATATGAAAAGACCAAATGAAAACGGTAATGGCGCTAGTCTATTGCTTAAATTAGGCCTGAAACGACAACTTGCGCCGTTGTTTTTATTGGTGGGCATGATTGTGGTACAAGCTAACCCGTATACTACCGAAGTTGCCAAGACTACCCTAGATTTCGGCATTGTTTCCATAGATCAACTTACCTTAAGCGGTACAGTATACGATCAAAATGGCGAGCCATTATCCGGTTCCAATATAGTTGAGAAAGGTACTTCCAACGGAACGCAGACGGATTTTGACGGCAATTTTTCATTGAATCTTTCCAATCCAGACGCAACGCTTGTAGTTTCGTATATCGGTTTTTTGAAAAAGGAAATCGCGGTCAACGGCCAAAGTAACATTTCGATTAATTTGGAGGAAGATGCCCAAAGTCTTGACGAAGTGGTGGTTACCGGTTATGGGGGTATACAAAGAAATGAATTCGTAGGTTCTACTTCCGTAGTAAAGGCAGAAGAATTACAACAACAGCCCATCACAACGGTTGAACAGGGGATGAGAGGCAGAATGGCCGGGGTACAGGTCATTCAAAGTTCAGGTGCGCCCGGGGCAGGGGTGAGTGTTCGGGTAAGGGGCCTTACCTCTTTCGCGGGAGGCAATGAGCCTTTATACGTTATCGATGGCATACCCATATTTAATGATGATGTCAGATTTTTGAACGGCATCTCTTCACTGAACCCGAACGACATTGCTTCCATAGAAGTGCTGAAAGATGCTTCTTCCACTGCGATTTATGGCTCCAGGGCCGCAAACGGTGTTGTGCAGATTACCACAAAGGGGGGTAGGGCTTCCGAAGGTGTTAAGGTGAGCTACAATATGTTTACCGCGTTGCAGACCGTAAGAAAACGCTTCGATCTAATGACCGGCGATCAATATGTAAACTTTGCAACTGACTTTTTTAATAATTCAACAACGCTTTCCGATGAGCAACGGGCCACTTCATTGGCAAGTCTTGCGGCCGTAGGCAATGCAAATACCGATTGGCAGGACCAAGTGTACCGTGCCGGTTTTCATCAGAACCATAGCCTTAGCTTTACAGGAGGTGATGGTGATAACAACTATTACGTTTCCGCAAACTATTCTGATCAGGAAGGAGTCGTAAAGACGACGGATTTTGAACGGATCGCTTTTCGAATCAATTTGCAGAACAAACTTTCCGAAAAATT
Organism: Pricia sp.; assembly: GCF_041745955.1. Classification (NCBI taxonomy): domain Bacteria; kingdom Pseudomonadati; phylum Bacteroidota; class Flavobacteriia; order Flavobacteriales; family Flavobacteriaceae; genus Pricia; species Pricia sp. Next base: position 6,426 of record NZ_JBGTHY010000119.1, on the reverse strand, counting down.
CTCATTGAACTCAAGGGTAAATCTTTCAAGATCAACGAACAACGGTTTTTTGGCATCCGATGGCACAAATACCCGTAATTTCGGTAAGTCTGGAATAGGTTCTACCTTGATTGCTGCGCCAACCGTACCCGTTTATGATGCGGAAGGGGGTTTTAGCAGTGTAGCCCCCTATGTTTTTAGCAATACTGATCAAGAAAACCCGGTCGCGCTCTTAGAGGCCTTGGACCGCAACAAAATAATCCGATTGCAGGCAGTTCTTTCCCTAAACTGGGACATTACCAAAAATTTGACCAATGTGATTCGGACCTCGGCCGACTACATCGATCGAAAATCTGATTTTTACTCGCCAAAGGAACTGGCCCAATTAGGGAGTCAGGTGGCTCAATTGGGAACTAGTAGAAATTTGAACACCTTGGTAGAAGATTACCTGAACTATAAAAATACGTTCGGTAAAATAGGGGTAGACGTACTTGTGGGTGCCTCGGGACAATTCGAGGAAAAGAACTCCATTTTTCTGGCGGGCACCGGTTTTCCATCAGATGACCTACAAAATAATGCCATACAAGCGGCAGGAACGTCCGCCGTGCCTGAAACCATAACGATCGATCAAAGCTTGGTATCCTTTTTTGGGCGGGTACAATTTGATTATGACAAAAAATATTTATTGTCGTTGAATGCGAGAAGGGACGGTTCTTCGGTATTTGCCGATAATAATAAATATGCCAATTTCGCGGCAATCGGTGGTGCATGGCGAATCTCCGAGGAAGATTTTATGAAAGATGGGATATTCAATAACCTGAAATTGAGGGCAAGTACGGGATCGGTAGGTAACCAGGCTATTCAGCCCTATCAGTCACTTAGTTTAGGTTCGATAGTCTTAACGGGGCAAGGTGCCGGAGCGGGTATAAGCGTAGGACTTGCACCGAATTTACCAAACTCGAACCTGACCTGGGAAACTACCGTGCAGACTAACGTCGGTATTGACGCGGGCCTGTATAATGATAAGTACCGTTTTTCTTTCGATTATTATGTAAAAACGACAAACGACCTATTAGCTACGGTCGCGCTGCCCCAGTCTTCAGGGTTTACCTCAATTGTCGACAACGTGGGCAAGGTCGAAAACAGAGGTATAGAATTACAAGTTGGCGCCGATATCGTCAATACCGAAGATTGGTATTTCTCTATTGATGCGCAATACTCCAAGAATATAAATGAAATTCTCGAAACCAAGGATGGGCAGGATATCTTTTCTGGAGGGGGAAATGACGCTTCAAGATCTACGGCCATTGTCAGAAAAGGAGAATCATTATTCTCTTTTTTCGCACCCAAATTTTTAGGACTTGACAATACGGGCGCACCGATTTACGAAGATGTTGATGGTAACGACATCATAAATGCAGAAGACAACCAGATTGTGGGGTCTCCTTTGCCGGATTTTATCTATGGCTTAAATACCGATCTCAAGTATAAAGATCTGACCCTCGTTACCAATTGGCAAGGGGTCTCGGGCGCTTCTGTGAACAACATAGGCTTATTTGAGATTGCGGCCCCGAATCCTGGTAACAATAAAGTGGCAAACCTAACGGATTATTATCCACAGCCGCGGGATGATCTTTTCGTAACGCGTTCGAGCAGGTTTATAGAAGATGCCAGTTATTTAAGGCTTGCCAACATAAGATTGGGTTACGATTTTGATGCAAGTCCGTTGGGCCTGGATACTATCAATTTTTTTATTAGCGCACAAAACTTGATTACCATAACCGATTACTCCGGTTTTGACCCCGAAGTAAACAGTTTTAGCGGAAATGACTTAAGACAAGGTGTTGACCTTGCCGCATATCCGGCGGCGAAAACCTTTACACTTGGGTTCAATGTAAATTTTTAAAAAGCATTCACACGACTACAAAAAAATAAAAACAGATGAAAACAATATTTTATAAAATAGTTTTTTGCATCTTCTTTCTGGGACTTTTCATAAGTTGTGATGATGTATTGACCGAAGAGCCACCGAGCGAAATAAGTCTTGAAAGTATAACAGAGGATAATCTCGATGCTTTGCTCATAGGTGTTTACGAACCTTTGACCCGGAGTAGGGGAAGGATTTGGGAAACCCAATATTTATTGGCGCTGACTCTTTTAGAAGAAAGTTCTAGAAATACGGGTAGCCGGGATTTGTTTGCGCAATATGATTTTATCACAGGGTTCACCGGTTATCAGGCTGGCTGGCCTACTTTGTACAACTCGATTGGCCGTGCCAATATACTGCTTGCAAATTTGGAGACAAACGATTTGATATCCGAAGACGTAAAGAAACAGGCCATTGGTGAAGCCTCTTTCGTTCGTGCTATCGTCTATTATACGTTAGTACGGAGCTGGGGATCGGTGCCTATGCGACTGGTTCCCGTATCCGATTCGGACAATACCGGCCAGCCCTTGGAACCTGTTGAAAATATCTATGCGCAGGTCTTGAGCGATTTATTGGTTGCGGAAAGCAATTTGGCACCGACTACCGATAATCCGGGAAGAGCCACTCAAGGAGCCGCCAGGTTGGCATTGGCGGACCTATATCTATATCGTGGACAGATCCAAGAGGCGAGGGACAAGGCAAAGGAAGTAATCGATAATGCGAGTACTTATGGTTATGCGCTATTGGACTCTTATTCCGCTATATTTTCTCCAACGGCACCGACGCATTCCGAAGATGTATTTTCCTTAAAGTTTTCGCAGTTCGTTACCCGGGGTAATTTTATACCTACCTATTTTGCGCCCGCACAGCCTAATACTTTAGCAAGGGATGCAGGTATAGCAGCCCGTGGCCTCGCTTTCGTCGCGGTGGACGGGGATGCTCCCCTGATAGCGAATTGGGACGACAACGACCTTAGAAAATCATGGAACCTGTACAACCAAGTGGTCATAGGTGGAGAAACTGTTCAGATAACTTCCCTACCGCCGGAAACCGAATTTTTCTATGGCAAGTACAGAGATCCAGGTGCCGTTGAGGAAACCGCTGCGGGCAATGATTTTTACATGTACCGTTATGCGGACGCCCTTTTGATTTTCGCCGAGACCGAAAATCTTATTAACGGCCCTACCGCCGAGGCATATAATGCCGTAAATCAAATACGTAGAAGGGCTTATGGAGTGGATCAAAATACGCTTGATCTAGCGGTCGATTTTCCCGCGGGCCTAGATCAAGCCGCATTTGATGATCTGGTTTTCCAGGAAAGGGGCTATGAGTTTATGGCCGAGGGAAGACGCTGGTTCGATTTGTTGCGCACGGGGAGATACGAAACCATTATTCCCGAAGCCGGAAAACCTGTACCGACCCTATTTACATGGCAACTTCCAGATAGTGAACTGCAGAACAACCCTGCGTTGAAATAGTTGTTTGAAAGTATAGTTTTGAGTTAGTTTTTTTAGTTTGGACAAATCGGGTCTCTTCCCCGATTTGTCCTTTTTGTTCATTATATACAACCTGTTTTTTTTGTTTTATACGCCGTCCACTTGATATTTTTATAGATACCCTAAATCAGATTCATTCTCAAAAAAGGTCTAGATGATTTCTTCTATATGGCTTCCTGCAATTAGACTTCGCGTTACAATAATCTTGATAGAAAAATCTTTTGGTCGGAAACGTGTCACAATGGATTTCCTCACTCCTTAAATTGCTTATTTTTAGAACTGGGATAATTTCGACCATAGATTTCCAGTAGCCATTATACTAAAGATATACTTTATATCAGGATGTGAAAAAGGTCATTTAATGGTTTTCTGGGCAAGTAAATCCGATTTAATGATAATTTTATAGGCGATGCATTTTTATCGCTGCCGTGAGAGATGAATACGGCGGTAAAGGCGATAATTGTAAAAAGCTGAAAAGACTTCATGATTGTATTAACTTACCATAGTACTCGGTCCACCACGCGGTCTAAGTAAAAAAGCGGAACAAAAGGCGATACTGGCCGAAGACTATTTTAAAAAAGGTGTGCTAAGTGTCGAAGAAATACTCGAACAACTCCAAATTCCTAGGGGAACTTACTACAAATACCTAAGAGTTAGAGGGTTGAAAGGTGTTAGAATCTATACTAAAAAATCCGAAAGAAATAAGAAATAGGTTACAGAACACCACAATTCAAGGTACTAAATTTTGCGTTATAAATATATATACAGTATATTTGCTTATGTAATATAGTCAATATACTCTAATATTTACCTCTATGAAAATTTCACACTCACAGAATAATGCCAAAAACAAACTATTGGCCGACGCCAGTTCAAAATTATCACTGATATCCACTAGTGATATCAGCTACAGTATCAAGATAAAAAACAAACAATATACTTGGGCGACGAACGACGAAAAAATCTCCCTGATAAGAAAGGGGTTGCCATACGCGGCCATCGAAACTATAAGCAAGCACACCAAAATTCCCGTAAATCATTACCTGAACTCTCTGGAAATAGTTCAGACAACCTACAATAAGAAAAAGAAAAGTAATGACATATTGAGTAAACAAAACAGTGAATTTATATTTGAACTGATAGAACTGTACGACTTTGGCCTAAACGTGTTCAACTGCGAAAGTGAAAAATTTCAGCGATGGCTCAGAAAACCCAATATATCGTTGGGATCTACCTCTCCGGACAGTTTATTCGACAGCCTTACCGGTATAAGGGAAGTGAGAAAGGCCCTGAATAGAATCGAGTTCGGTAATATGGCATAATGCGGGTATATAGAATCGAACGTTCGAAATATTTGGAATCCACTTTGATGGGTAGGGGTGCCTCGAAAACAGAGGGGTATCGGTGGAACAGTTTGGATACGTTCATGGTGTATACCTCCGAGACTAGGGCCTTGGCAACACTTGAGGTATCGGCGCACTTGGATATAAGCGAAGATTTGCCAACTGACAGGTTATATATTGAAATCGATATTCCCAACGATATTGAAATTTTACAGTTGGAAATATCCGACCTCCCTAAAAATTGGGACAGTAAGCCGCCAGGTCTCGAGAGCCAACTTATAGGGGACAGTTTTATCGAGTCGAACGACTTTTGCGTACTAAAGGTTCCAAGCGCAGTTGTACCGCCCGAGTATAATTATTTAATAAATCCGAAGCATAAAGATGCTAAGAAAATTAAAATTACATCTCATTATCCGATGAAGTTCGATATTAGAACAAAACCAAAATCTAATTAAACGATGGGTCAAAAGCCACCTTCAAGACAGTTGACAGTTGACGAATTAGAATTGCACTTGAAAGAGCAAACTATCTTTCTTATTAATAGTTGTGAAAATTATGATTCCGATTGGATGGATGGCGATTCAAAAACAGCTACGAATGTGAGTTTAAACGGATAGCAACAACGTTGAGAGTTTTATTATATGACTATGGAAAAAAAACATTTTGTTGTACCTATGTTGTACCCGACTATACAAAAAGCCCTTGATTCCATTGGAATCAGGGGCTTTCCTAGTTGGCCTACTAGGACTCGAACCTAGAACGACTGGACCAAAACCAGCTGTGTTACCAATTACACCATAGGCCACTATGGTTCTTGATGCTAAAACTTGTTCAGCATTAGAGCGTGCAAATTTAAAACAAAGTTTGGTCTGCACAAATATTTTAGGTTACAATAATCCTAAATATACTATTTAGAAAAGTATCTGCTGCGCTGGTTTATCCAATCAATATTACGAAATCACGTATATAATTCGACTCCCAAAAAACACATTTAAAATTGTTGGAGTACTAGTCCTATATGAATTTAGTACTAGTCCCGTCTTATCAATATATTGGTTTAGGGCATTTTAAAACCATCGGGGCAAGAGCGGGTCCTTCCCTGTTAAACCTTTATTAAAAATCCGGTTATACCCCTGATGTCTATGAATTCGGGAGTTTTGGGAAATTTATTCTTTTCTTTGCCAAGGCAAAATTTTCAAGCATGGCCGTAGCTACGGTTAAAAATTTTAACGCCGGCAAAGGAAAAAAGAAAGACACAAAAGCCCGAATTTCTAGATGGCAGGGGTATAGATATCTATTAAAATTAGTAATTTCGCCGCATTGTGCCGAGTCAAGGCTGTTTCAGGTTGCACTCAACATTAAGATTAAATAGGTTTGCCCCGCTAATCGGGGAAACACAACACGGATACATGTTTTCAAAGAACTTCGAAAAATGGGACACCCTCGCTGGATGGGGTGTTTTTTTTATAGCCCTTATCGTCTATGCCATCACCGTCGAGCCGACCAATAGCTTTTGGGATGCCGGCGAATACATCGCCACTTCTGCCAAACTACAGGTAGGCCACCCGCCGGGAGCGCCACTTTTGCAGATGATAGGTGCCTTTTTCGCCATGTTTGCCATCGACGCGACCGAGGTGGCGCGCATGGTCAACTATGTTTCCGGGGTGTCGAGTGCCTTTAC
>NZ_JBGTHY010000118.1:0-5452 GCF_041745955.1 Pricia sp. | reverse complement strand
TATATCTTTCCTGCTAATGGGCTAATTTTAAACGATTCATCGTTCGCCAATTTTTTAAGCTGGTAATGATAGGATGCTTCATTAAAGAATCCGTTAGTTTTGCAACTAACCTTTCCTGCCGATGACCTTTGCCCAAAAAATGTTACTTTGGTATGCCGCGAACAAACGAAAACTGCCTTGGCGGGGAACGAGGAATCCCTATAAAATTTGGCTTTCGGAGATTATCCTTCAGCAGACGCGTGTTGTGCAGGGCACGCCCTACTATCTGAAGTTTATAGGCGCTTTTCCGACGGTATACGATTTGGCGAACGCTTCTGAAGAGCGTGTGCTGAAACTATGGCAGGGCCTTGGTTACTATTCCCGTGCCAGAAACCTGCATGCTACTGCAAAAACGGTGGTTCGAGCGTATGACGGTACTTTTCCCGAGACCTACGAAGGACTCCTAAAATTGAAAGGCGTGGGGGACTATACGGCAAGTGCCATAGCCTCCATTTGTTTCGACATTCCGGAACCTGTGGTCGATGGCAACGTCTATCGTGTACTTGCCCGCTATTTTGGGGTGAATTTGCCGACTGACAGTACAGAAGGCATCAAATATTTCAAAAATCTGGCCAGAAAGGTCATGGATCCCAATAATATTAGGGATTACAACCAAGGGATAATGGAGTTCGGTGCCGTTCAGTGTACTCCGAAAAATCCCAATTGCATGTACTGTCCGTTGAACGATAGCTGTGTTGCATTGCAAAAGGGCAAGGTTCAAGAGCTTCCCATTAAAACCAATAAGACCAGGGTTACGCATCGCTATTTCAATTATTTGTTTTTTATGGATTCCGATGGAAGGACCCTATTGAAACAGCGTACAGGAAAAGGCATTTGGCAGAATCTTTGGGAATTTCCACTGCTAGAATCCAAGCAGGAAATAGATGAGGATACCGTAATCAAGAAATTGGATGATTTTGTGGATGCCATGAAAGTACAGGAAATTAAAAGGTATAATGAACTCCCCATCATCCATAAACTGTCCCATCAACACCTCCACACCATATTTTGGATGGTTAAAACGGATGAGATGCTGCAAAATAGCATTCCCTTGTCCGAGGTTGAGAAATATCCTGTTCCCGTATTGATAGCGGAGTTCTTGAAAGCATCCAAAAATTCGTACTTTTGAGGATTAATTTATAAGAGAACGAAAATGAGCGGTACATTGAACAAGGTGATGTTGATCGGTAATCTGGGCGATGAGGTGAAAATGCACTATTTCGAGAACGGGGATTGTATCGGTCGGTTTCCCATCGCTACCAGTGAAACCTATACGAGCAAGAAGACCGGCGAACGTACAACGACCACCGAATGGCACAATATTATCGTCCGCAACAAATCGGCCGAAATCTGTGAAAAATACTTGGGCAAGGGTGATAAAATCTATGTAGAGGGCCGATTGCGAACGCGCCAGTGGCAAGATGACAGCGGCAACACCCGCTATTCCACCGAAGTGCAGGCCCAGGATTTTACGTTTCTGACCCCAAAAGGAGAAAACAATGCGAACGATCAACAGAGCGGACAGCCCCAAGACCAGAAGGTGGATGCGCCAAATTCGGACACTACTAAAACCGCCGATCCCAAGAAAAACACCGCTCTGAGTCCATCCGAAGAGGATGATCTGCCCTTCTAAAAAATAAATCCTACCTATTGGACCCTGACCCCCTTATTTCGCTTTCCTACTTCGTAGCATCCGTCGGTGCCTTTGCGTTTAAAATCATATTTCTTGTCGTGCTCCTGACCTGTTCCGCAATGATTTCGGGGGCAGAGGTGGCTTTTTTCGGACTTTCGCAGTCCGACCTAAAAGACATAACCGAGAGAAAGACGACCCGCGGAACCATTATCGTTAAGCTGTTGGAAAGGCCTAAAAAATTATTGGCCACCATTTTGGTCGCCAACAATGCCATCAACATTGGGGTCGTATTGCTTTTTAGCATCATCGGTGATACCGCTTTTGCGGATATCGAATTGGAATGGGTCCGGTTTTTATTGGAGGTTGTCGTGGCCACCTTTCTTATTTTGATGTTCGGGGAAATACTGCCCAAGGTCTATGCCAATAGAAACCGCTTGGCCTTCGCCCATTTTATGGCCTATCCCCTAAGAGTGTTGGATTTTTTGTTTTCGCCCCTGAGCCTTCCGATGCGTTCGGGCACCCTGTTTCTACACAACAAGCTGGGCAAGCAAAAATCAAGCCTGAGCGTTGATCATCTCTCGCAGGCCTTGGAACTGACATCCGAAGGCGATACTACCAGAGAGGAGCAAAAAATCTTACAGGGTATCGTTTCCTTCGGCAATACCGATACCAAACAGGTCATGCGCCCACGTATCGATATTTTTGCCCTGAGCGAGGACATGAAATTTCTGGAGGTCCTGGAAGAGATTAAAAGGAACGGATACTCCCGTATTCCCGTTTTTTCCGAGCATATGGACAATGTTTTGGGGGTGCTTTACGTTAAGGATCTGTTGCCCTATATCGATCGGAAAACCTTGAACTGGATGGATTTGATCCGTGAACCCTATTTCGTGCCCGAAAACAAAAAACTCGATGACCTGTTGTTGGAGTTCCAAGAGAAGAAAAACCATTTGGCGATTGTCGTCGACGAGTACGGGGGAACATCGGGCATCGTCACCCTGGAGGATATTATTGAGGAAATCGTCGGTGATATCAGCGACGAATTCGACGATGAAGACCTGATATTCTCCAAATTGGATGATTTTAATTTCGTTTTGGAAGGCAAAACCACACTTAAGGATTTCTACCGCGTAGTCAAAATCGACGATGAAACGGAATTCGAACAGCAAAAGGGCGAATCGGAAACCATAGCCGGTTTCGTGCTTGAAATTGCGGGAAGTTTTCCGAAAAAAGGGGATATAATTGCGTTCAACGAGTATAGGTTCGTCGTAGAGGGCCTTGATAAAAAGCGACTGAAACAGATAAAAGTGATCTTGCCACATTAGATATGATGGGGCTTTAAGGAACGTTTACAATGTTTTTATTATTATAGTTATTGAATTGACTATGTCTAAGAAACAAGAGCTAAGAGCCAAGAGCCAAGACTTGACCATAATGCAGGGGTGCTATGTGGGCATTATCTTTTCGTTGTTTACGGTTTTCCTTGGATGCAAGGAAGAGGTGCTGCCAAAACCGAACGCCAAACTTCGTCTCGAATATTTAAAACCGGTGCTCACCGAGTTGCAAACCGACCATTTTCGTTTCGACTACAACGAATCGGCCAAGGTAAAGATCAAGAACAGTACTGCGCTGACCTTGAAATATCCCGAAATGAAAGGTGAAATTTTTATCAATTACAGAAAGGTCGATAACAATATCGACAACCTCCTTTCCGATGCCCAAAAATTAAGTTACGAGCATTCCGTTAAGGCCGATGGAATCATCGAACAGCCTTTTGTCAGTAAAGAGCACAAAGTGTATGGCATGTTCTACGAAGTCAGTGGCAATGCCGCCTCGCAAGCCCAGTTCTACGTAACCGACAGTACCGAAAATTTCTTGACCGGCTCGTTGTACTTCCTCACAAGGCCGAATTACGACTCCATCTACCCCGCCGCTGCCTATCTGCAAAACGATATTCGGGGGATTATGGAGACGCTGAGGTGGAAGGAATAAGTGGGCAGTGGCAGGTCAGAAAACGTTGCAGGTTAGAACACTTGGTAGGTCAGAACAATTTGTATGCCGGCGTCATCTACAGGATCAATCCCCCTTTGCTAACAGATTCCGGGCATTTTCGATACTCGAATTGATCTGTTTCCGCAAAGCCTTCACCTTCTCTTCCTCTTCATCGAGCCATTTTACTTTTTCTTCCGACAGGGCCGCTCCGTTCATGATTTCATCGGGGGTGAAGCGGCGGCCAAAGTTTTGCATCCAATCCATCATGGCCTTGTTGGCATCCTGCAGTTCCATTCGGGCTTCCTTGTATTGCTTTCCGACGTCGGTACTATCGTTTTCCATCCCTTTGAGTTCTCCTACCAATTTTCCCAATTGGCCCATTTTTGGCATTACCTCGTCGTGAACGGCAATGACCTGTTTCATTTGGGTGAATTCTTTTTCCTCCTTGCAGGATGTGTTGAATGTGCTCAAAGCAATAGTCACCAGTAGCATTAATTTTCTCATTTTTAGCTTTTTTGATTGTCCGCAAAGTTCGCAACCTGGAGGTTGGATAATATTATTTTTCTTGGCCTATCAGATAGTGCAAAATTACGATACGTTTTTATTTCCTTTAGGTCTGAAACGAAAAAATCATCATTTTTGCAACGCCTAAAACTATCCAAAACTTGAACGACTATTCGAAAAAGTGGATCTACTTGATTTTGCTTTCCCTTGTTTGGGGCTCTTCTTTTATCCTGATAAAAAAAGCACTTTTGGGCTTTACTCCCCTGCAGTTGGGCGGTCTGCGCATCGTCTTCGCGTCGTTGGTTTTGTTTCTCTTCGGATATCACAGTTTAAAAACAATCAGCCGAAAGGATTGGAAATGGATCATTGCAGCGGGACTCCTTAGTTCTTTTTTCCCACCTTTTTTGTTTGCCTTGGCGCAGACGGAAATCGATAGTGGTGTGACTTCTATCTTCAATTCAGTAGTGCCTTTGCTTACCACCGTGGTCGGTACAGTGGCCTTTGGGGTAATAGTGACGAAGCGGCAGATTTTAGGTGTTGTTATCGGTTTATTGGGAACACTTGCTTTGATTGTAACGGGCATGGAGTTCAAACCGGACCGTAACTACGCCTATGCTATTTTTATTCTGATCTCGGCCGCAGGCTATGCCTTTAATATCAATATTATCAAAAAGCATTTGGCGCATTTGAGTCCGCTTGCTGTTACAACGGGCAGTTTCGCCATAGCTTTCTTTCCGGCACTGCTGCTTGTATCCCTCTCCGGATTTTTTCCGGAATTCGAAAATAATGAAGCCATGCATACCGCTTTGTGGTATCTTTTGGCCCTTGCCATTATAGGCACTTCCTTGGCAAATATATTCTTTAACAAGCTGATTCATCTGTCGAGTCCAGTTTTTGCGGCTTCCGTTACCTATCTGATTCCCTTGGTCGCACTGCTCTGGGCGGTTTGTGACGGGGAGACCATGAATGGCTATCAACTTTTGGGCGGTTCGATAATTTTGCTCGGTGTCTGGTTGGTGAATAGGAGAAAGAAGATTAGCTAATGTTGGATGCATGCCCGGGATGCCTTACTTTTCTTTGCGAGTATATCTGACTCTTTCATTTCGACAGCTTCAAAACCTTTTCCCAAACTGCTGTACTAACTGGGATGCCTTCCTCCAAATTTTTCTTGCGGGTCTGTAATGTGCGTTCGCCGGGATAATAGGTTTGGCCACCTTTTTCCATGGGTTCCACGTCATGGGTGTAATCGATAATCTCCTTGAGCAGTTTTTCCTGTAGCCCGCT
>NZ_JBGTHY010000117.1:0-6621 GCF_041745955.1 Pricia sp. | reverse complement strand
CAAACAAAAACAGGTTATCTCCAAAAACCTTAAGGATTTTGAAAACCTGCTGTCCGGTTCCGGGTTTTGCAGGGTACACAACTCCCACCTTATCAACCTAAGTCACGTCAAAAAATATATCAAGGGCGATGGCGGCTACGTCATCCTCACTGATGACCACCATGTGGATATTTCCCGCAGAAGAAAGGATGCCTTTTTGGGAATGTTGGATAGGGTTTAAGACCTTCGGATTTTTTTACAAGTATACCGGCTATTCAAGAATTCCCACCACATATAAAATCATTTCCTCCATCTATTGAGTATAGCTCGGAATGTCATTATGCTGCCTATACCTTCATGTTCAATATAAAAAACAACATGATGATCACCAATCGACAATTATTCCTGTCCCATCTGGCCCAGACCACGCACTTTCCGTTATTAGTGGAAATCGAGCGTGCCGAAGGCATGTACCTTTATGGCCAAAACGGTCAAAAATTAATGGACCTTATTTCCGGTATCGGGGTGAGCAATATCGGCCACTGCCATCCGAAAGTGATAGCGGCCATCAAAGATCAAGCGGATCGGTACCTGCACGTGATGGTCTACGGTGAAATGATACAGAGCCCGCAGGTACAGCTCGTGGAAAGGCTATTGCGAACCTTGCCCAAAAAATTGGATAATTGCTATCTCGTGAATTCGGGCAGTGAGGGGGTAGAAGGTGCGTTGAAACTGGCCAAACGGTTTACCGGGCGGGCGGAACTGATCTCGTGCCACAATAGTTACCACGGCTCTACCCATGGTGCGTTATCGGTCTGCGGCAACGAAACCTTGAAACAAGGGTATCGTCCGTTGCTTGCGGATGTCAAGCATATTTCCTTTGGTAAAATCGAAGATCTATCCGAGATAACCACCAATACGGCCGCCATCATTTTGGAAACCGTGCAGGGCGAGGCAGGCGTAATCGAGGGAAGCAAAAAATACTTCGCCACCTTGAGACGGCGCTGTGACGAAACCGGTGCCTTGTTGATTTTGGACGAAGTTCAAACAGGATTTGGGCGCACCGGAAAGTTCTGGGGGTTCGAACATTACGACATCGTGCCTGACATCATCGTATGCGCAAAGGCCATGGGTGGCGGTATGCCCATCGGTGGTTTTATCGCCCCACGACATATCATGGATGTTTTAAAGAAAAAACCGATCCTCGGGCATATCTCGACCTTTGGCGGCCACCCCCTAAGTGCCGCCGCCGCATTGGCAAACCTGAAAGTGTTGACGGGGAGTGGCCTTATCGACCAGGTCGAAAGCAAGGCCGAATTGTTTAAAAAATACCTTCTTCATCCGGCCATTCGCGAAGTACGGAATGTCGGATTGCTGATGGCTGTGGAATTCGAGTCGTTCGAAATCGTAAAAGAGGTCATCGATAGGGCCTTGGAACTGGGCGTGTTGACGGACTGGTTTTTATTCCATAATAATTGCATGCGCTTGGCCCCGCCCCTGATCATTACCGATCCGGAAATACAAATAGCCTGTGATATTATTCTTTCGGCCGTGGAGGATGTTCTGTATTCGGAAGAAATTAAAAAAAGCGAAATGATGCTATAAACTTAACCTAGGGTCACATTACTTTCCGACCAATGATACAGCCGAATCTACCATCGATACAACTCCAAAGGAAATACGCTTTCGAGTAGGTTAACTTTATTCCAGGATACTCTGTGAGCCCCCTGCCCGTCCGGCAATCGGGTAGGTGCCTTCTCTGTGAATCCCTGCCTCGCCGGATAGGCAGGTCTGAGTAGTAGCTGTTACACAGAGTTTCACTGAGAAAAAGAGTTTCACTGAGCACTTGTAAACCAATACACGATTGCCATGTCAACGGAAAAATTTGACAACGACACCTTTTTCAACGACTTACGGAAAAAAGAATATGCCAGGCTTGACGCATCGGGCCAGGTCTATCTCGATTATACGGGCGGCAATCTCTATCCGAAAAGCTTGCTGGATACCCATTATCAATATCTACAAAATGCGGTATACGGCAATCCACACTCCTCAAACCCCACATCGCTGCTATCGGAAAAATTTGTGAACGAGGCCCGGCAGAAGGTGCTCGATTTTTTCAACGCAGGGGATTACTATTGTATTTTTACCCCAAACGCTACCGGGGCGATTAAGATAGTAGGGGAATGTTATCCCTTTGCGGCAGATACCCATTTTTTGGGTACCGCCGATAATCATAATTCCGTGAACGGCATAAGGGAATATTGCCTGAACAAGGGAGGAAGTTATTCCTATTGTTCCATGGACCTTACGGATTTCTCAATTGATGACTCTGAACTGAGCGAACAGCTGGGCCGCTATCCCGATAAGAAAAACAGGATGTTTGCCTTTCCCGCCCAATCGAACGTTACGGGAGTTCAGCATTCGCTGGAATGGATCCAAAAAGCGCACAAACACGGCTGGGACGTACTGCTCGATGCCGCCGCTTTTGTACCGACTTCCAAATTGGATCTATTCATCGTCCGACCGGATTTCGTCGCGCTATCGTTCTACAAAATTTTTGGCTACCCTACGGGAATCGGATGCCTTTTGGTCAAAAAATCAAAATTTAACCTATTGCAAAAACCTTGGTTTTCAGGCGGTACGGTAATTTTATCCTCGGTCGCGCACGGTGGTCATTTTTTAAAAACGGACCATGAACGGTTTGAAAACGGCACTATCGATTATTTGGATATCCCCGCCATTGCAAACGGACTCGACTTTATGTCCGCCATCACCATGGATAGGATCACCGAACGGATCAGATCACTATCCCAACTTGTCCTTTTAGGTTTACAGGAACTCCGCCACGATAATGGTCGACCGCTCGTAAAACTGTACGGACCGAACCATGTGGGGAACCGCGGAGGTACTTTTCTACTGAATTTTTTTGATGTGGATGGCGATCTCTATCCCTTTCAACATATAGAACAATGGGCCAATGCGGAAAAGATCTCCCTTCGAACGGGTTGTTTCTGCAATCCTGGCATCGATGAACTGAACCACGGCCTGCCTTCCGAAGGATTAAAAAATTATTTTACCAGCAGGGAAACGGGCGACTACGACGATATGGTCCGTTTTCTGGGAAAAGCAAGGGGGGCCGTACGCCTTTCCATCGGTTTTCCGACACTACCCTCGGATATAGAAAAGTTTATGGGCTTCGCCAAGAAACTGGTCAGCCGCACTGTTCTTGGGAAGGAAGTATTGGTTTCTGACCAAGTATCAAACAATTAGCTTTTTTAGCTCCCCGCTTCCCACCTATCCACCCAAACCCGCCACTTACAAACCCCGCCCTTCCATCCATTGATCTCGAATAGTAGTGTCGAGAGGTTCATAGTAGTTTTACGCCAACAATTTTCCCCACCAAGATTTCCCCCACAAACATTTCCCCCGAAAATTTCCACGGTTTTAACCTAAAATAGAAAGCTATGTATTATTTCGGTGTATTTAAAAGTAGTTTCGGGAAGGGCATACTAGGTATCGTATTGGTATTGACTTTTTCCCCAATACAATCGCAAGCCGATATTCAGGCCTGGTTCAAAAAAGGCCAGGTATGGATCGTATGGGAGAATACCGATCCCAAGCCGGAGATCTATGAAATATATCAAAGTGAAACGGCCGCCGTCTCTACCAATGATGCTGTACTTATCGGGAAGTTGACCGAGTGGGATTGGATGGCCGGCGCGATCAGGGACCAATTGAAAAAACGGGATTTTAATTGGAACATCCCACATCCGACAAAAGACCGTAGCATTCAACTTGATACCATAAAGAACCTGTTCGTATACACGCCCCATGCGGCGGGAAGCAGCTATTTCGCCGTTGTGAAACAGGGGGAGACCGTGATAACGTCCGGTGTAAACGGAACCGCTTCCGCCGTAAGCTATAGTTATGATCCCTTCAACGATCCGGTCACCTGCCATCTTCAAAGCAGTAAGGTTTTGCCATCAGGGCACAATAGCACGTTTTGGGCCATGTGGGCAGATGGGCAAGAGGAACACTGGAACGGCCGACCCGACTTTCCCGTAATGGCCAATCCACCCAAAAATGGCCAGCCGAACGTATTTATTGTAAGCGAGGCCATCGGTATGGATACTACCCAAGGGGGAAAAATACCCGCCACTCTTTGGTTGCACGGAGGGAAGGGCAAGGCGTTTCAATCGTTGCCAAACGATAGGCCCGAGGTGAACATAATGCCCCAAGAGGGCATTTTGGTGGCCCACAACGATGATTTCGCACAATATCTTCCCAATACCAACGAGTATGTCGATCAGCCCAGCAATACCCAGTTTTTCGGATGGGCCAAGAACAAAGACCCCTATGACCTGGTCAATAACGTGGTGCTACAGAACGATACCGTTGTAAATTATACCCAGCGTAGGTTGGACTGGACCAACGATTGGCTGATAAAAACCTATAACGTAGACCCCGAACGCATACATGTCAACGGCCACAGCATGGGTTCGGGCGGGGTCATTGCCCTGATGAAGGCCTACCCCGACCGTTACGCCACCGCGACCATATTCAATAACGGGCTGGATGGTTATGACGACACCGGCCAGGGATATAGTCTGTTCGGGGATAAGTCCTGGAACAACCCCACTAACCTGTATCGAAGGGACGGCACGAACGTACATGTGATAGAGGCCTTCAACCTTACCGATCTAAATTCCGAAAAGCGCGATCTACCGCTCGTACGGATGTTCCACGGAAAAAACGACAGTTCTTGGAGCGATTTTGTCGTTGACCAATACAAGGATGCGGACTCCCTGGGCTTCGGTATGCAATTGTATTGGAGCGAAAGGGGCCATGGCTTGGAAACCTGGTGGTTGAACAACGACCATTGGACCTATGGCGTTCAGGATAATATGCAAACCATTCGGGAAAATGTAGCCTACGAGGAAACCAAATACAGGAATATGTCATTTCCGGCGTTTTTTGACCATCGCTTGGACGAACAGGTACGGGATCCCGGCGATGGCACCGAGGGTACCAGCACCACGGGCGGTGGAAGCGGCGACGATTGGGGCACCTTTGGCGGGTACCATGACTGGAATACGGAGACCTTGATGGACGAGCCCTGCTCTTGGCAGGTTACCGCATGGTTAATCGACGGCGCGGTATTCGCCAATGACAACAGTCCGCAAGATTCGCTCATGGCTTCGCTGGCCATCCGAAAACCGCAACATTTTCTGCCCGAAGCCGGTACCTCGGTCTATTGGACCCAGATCGACTCCCTCACGAATACGGTCGTTGACGATGGTGTCGTACTTACGGATCCGGACGGTCTGGTCGCGGTAGACAGTATTGTACTGCACCGCTATCCGGAAAAATCGATCCTCACATTTAGTAAGGCCCCGTTGATCGCGGATCCCCTCGCCCAAATGGCTTCCCCCGCTGGGAAAGAATCTTCCCAGAGCGCGTTACGGATATCCGCCGGGACAAATGGACATACAAAACCCCAAATCCTACTTAAAAATACCTCCGGAAAAATTCTGGGAAACCGGAAAACCCAAAAAATTATCAAACTGCTACAGCTAGAAAGTGTACGACCGGGGGAATACGAACTGGAAATCAAGAGTATTTCGATGCCCTCGGAAAAATAAACAGTAACGCCAAAAAATAAAAATATGGAACTCTTATCGATTGCCAAGCTAAAAAAAGAGGTGTGCCCTTTGCCACTTATATAAGAGTGGCGACCACCTACACATCGGCGACCGCCACCGGTGAATCGCGGCCGGGAGCAACCTTAATCCTATCTTAATTTTAACATCACTATCTCCCCCACGACCTTTATCGAATGTTTAATCTAAAAATGAAAAGCCATGTATTCTATTGGAAAAAAATCAAAAATCGTAAGTGTATTCGGGAGATGCCTTCGCCTGCTCCTAATTTTCGGATCGATCGTAATCTGCATCGAAGCTTGTAGTAAGGACGAGGAAAATTTGGAAAAAGATCCACCGCCTAAAGAGAGGCCCTCTGAGGATGGCCTTAAGGGCGGGGGCCAGGACACCATCATTGCTTCCCACGACCTTTTATCAAAAGTTTAACCTTAAAAAAAAAGCCATGTACACCACTGGAAAAAAAGTAGCCATTACGAATGTTTTGGGGAGATGCTTTCGTATACTCCTCATTTTTGCGGGCATCGCCCTTATGATCGCCGCCTGTAGTAAAGACGAGGTGGAACCGAAAAACGATCCGCCCCCAAAGGAAAATCCCCCCGTCGATGGAAGCCAGGGTGGCGGAAAGGATACGATCGTGACGCCGTCCGACTCCATCGATGCCGATGTGGTGTCGCAGTATTTGAAACTGGTAAACGCCACCAAAATTCCCGGCCAGCCGCCCGCTGGCGGCGATGGTCCCATCTGGAACGACGTAAAGGATACCCTTTACTTGATGCGGGGCCTTCCCGTGGGCGACAGGGTGAGTTTTCTGCACGACCCTGCGATCAATATTACGGGTTTTTATGTGTACGTGCCCGGGGCCTCCTATTATTACGATGTACCGAACGTACCGGAAGAAGGTAAGGATTCTACCGACGTAGTCTATGTGGATGCGGAATTTCCCGTGGCCGATTTTGTGGACTATCCCATCTCTTTCCCC
>NZ_JBGTHY010000116.1:0-14944 GCF_041745955.1 Pricia sp. | reverse complement strand
ATCGCAGCAGGCATAGCCCACGGTCTGGGCTATGGCGACAACTTTCAGGCCGTTCTGATGAGCAATGCCATTCGCGAAATGAAGCGCTTTACCAAACGTATCCATAAAATCGACCGGAATATCAACAATTCCGCTTATTTGGGGGATCTCTTGGTTACGGGGTATTCCACCTTCAGCCGTAACCGCATGTTCGGCAATATGATCGGTAAAGGCTATACCGTAAAAAGCGCCCAGATGGAAATGAGCATGGTAGCGGAAGGCTATTATGCCGCCAAAAGTGCCTATGAGATCAAGTCGAAATTTGAGAAGAAAGCGAGAACGCCAATAATTGATGCAGTCTACGCTGTTTTGTACGAGGGAAAGAATGCAAAACGGGTCTTTTTGGATTTGACGGAGGAGTTGGATTGATACTCAAGGAAACCCGACTCTGGGCGGGAAATACCTTGTAGGCACCCTAAGCCCGCTCCAAAGAAAAGTTAGAGTGCTCTTCCAACTCCGCCTGTAGCGTTTCCCGCCAGTTCAGAATTTGGGCATCATCAACCTTGTAAATCGCTTTAAATTCTTCCAAAACAGGTTCCATTAGTTTGCGGACGCTGTCGATATCGAAATACAACCTGCCTGTTCTTCGGATAAAGAAATCCATGGGGTTTTGCACCATTTCGTAGTCGATACAGAAACGCAGTTCGGCTGTAATCATACGTTCATACTGATCGGTATTTTTTAAGCTTTTATAGGTTTTTAAGATGGTATCGGTCTGCTTCCCGTAACGCGTGACCAACGCCCAAGCGTCGTGTTCGCTGAAACCGTCCGTTTTCATGCGGTCGTAGACTTCCGCAATATACCTTGTGACGTGTTTGAATTTTTTAAAGCCGTCATTGCCACATAATGGGATTTCTTCGGTAAAACATTCCTTTACATCTTTATTTCCGTCCTCTTCCATTTTCTTGGAGATACGATCGACTACCCTTTCTGCCATTTTGCGATAGCCTGTAAGTTTTCCGCCGGCAATACTTATGAGTCCGGTATCGGAGGTGAAAATTTCATCCTTTCTTGATAGTTCGGATGCCGATTTACCTTCTTCATGAATCAGGTGACGAAGCCCTGCCCATGAGGAAATGATGTCTTCCATCTCCAAATTGATTTTGGGAAACATATTGTTGACTGCTGATATTAAGTAGATGGCATCGGCCAAATCGGTACGCACATCATCCTTGTCCTTATTGAAATTTGTATCGGTCGTACCGACGTAGGTCACGTTACCTCGGGGAATGGCAAACATCATTCGCCCATCGGGCACATCAAAATATACCGATTGTTTTATAGGGAGTTTCTTTCTTGGAAACACCAAATGTACCCCCTTGGTCAAATGCAACTGTTTTCCCTTTTTGGAATTGTTGACGCTTCGTATCTGGTCGACCCAAGGCCCAGCGGCGCTGATAACATACTTTGATTTTATACCGAACGTTTTGTCTGATAACACGTCTTTTACGGTAACGCCCACCACTTTTTCATCCTCATAGATAAAATCTTCGACAGCGGCATAATTGAGCGCTTGCGCCCCGAATTTAAGGCTGGTCTTAATATTTTCTATGGTCAAACGGGCATCGTCTGTCCGGTATTCGGCGTAATAGCCTGCTCCCTTTAAAATCTTTTTGGGCAGTAAGGGCTCCAATTTCATCGCCTCTTTTTTGTCCAACATTCTCCGCTTGTCCTCGCCTTCGACCTGAGCCAGAATATCATAGACCTTCAACCCAATCGACGTCAACCATTTACCGTACGAGCCGTTCTCGATCAACGGCAACAACATTTTCTCGGGAAGCACGAGATGTGGTGCCAATTTATGCACAATGGCCCGTTCTGAGCCTACTTCCTTGACCAACCAAAAGTCGAACTGTTTAAGATACCGCAATCCCCCATGGATCAGTTTAGTGGATTTACTGCTCGTACCTGACGCAAAATCGCCTTTTTCGACCAAGGCCACCTTCAATCCGCGGGAAGCGGCATCCAAAGCAATTCCGCCTCCAGTGATTCCACCACCGATGACGACTAAGTCATATTCGGTTTTGGAAAGGGTTTCGATGGTGCGTTTTCTATCTAGGTTTGAAAATTTTGTGTCTTTTGACATTATGTTGAGTTTATACTCGAATTTATGGGGAAAATGCAAGTTAAGAAGGAATACCCGACCATAGGACGGACAAAGAATAAATAAGTCAAAAAATTATACTTTTTCGACATTGACTGACTCATTAATATAAACGATCAATCGATTCCGAACCTCGAAACCCATAGCTTCCAAGGCGTTGGCATAGGTGTACAGCTGCTCTTTGTATTTTAAATCGGGACTACCGGTTTTATAATCGATAAGGGTTGCTTCCTTCCCCTGCAAGATAATCTTGTCGGGCCTTAGGATACGACCGCTTCCGGTGATGATATCCTTTTCGTTCTTGATTACTTTATCCTTTTGAAAGTATACGGCTAATTCAGGATGGTTCAGCACCTGCCCAACACTTTTCTTGATACTTTCGATATCATTGTTGGTCATATCGCCGATTCTTTTCAGGCTTTCAAAAGCGGCATCTAGATCCTTTTCGGTTTCTATACGTCCCAATAGGTGATGGATCAGATTACCTTTTGAAAGGGCCTTTTCCCTATCCGTATCCCAAAGCATTCCCGATTTTGTCAAAATACGGAACCCCGGTCTGTTTTTATGGGTATATCGGTAGCCAATGTTTTCTTGGGGCGTAACGGTAGAGGCGCTGGTATTTTCATCCAAAGTACCAAAATTATATTTAAGCTTGTTATCCATCCATAACCCCCTTTTTTTTAGATAGTCGATGAAAAGTCCCGAATACAGATCCGTTTTATGCTCTCCTTCTTTGGTAAGGTCCTTTTCGCTGATGATGTATAATGCTTTTTCGGCGCGGGTAAGTGCCACATAAAGCACGTTGATCGCGTCGAGTTCCATTTTATGCTCCTCCTCGTAATACATTTCGGCCGCCGCCTCGCCATAGTTTTCTACTTCTTTTTTTTCGGTGACCAGCACCTCTTCGAAGCCGTTGAAGGCATCGGAGTTCAAGGGCAGCCATAGCTTTTTATCCATCCGCTTATAGATATTCTCATTCGCAAAGGGAAATATAACGATGGGAAACTCCAGCCCTTTTGCCTTATGGATAGTCATGATCCGCACCGCGTGCATATTATCGGGAGCGGAAATGCTGAACTTGCCCTTTTTCTTTTCCCAGTGGGATAAAAATGCCTGGATTCCGGTGCCCTCTTTTTGCTCGACTTCCAGCACCACATCCATAAAATACGTAAGGTAGGCATCTGATTTTGGGGCGAGGTCAAACTGTTTTATGGCCAGCTCCATACCATCGTAGACCGAAATCATTTTGAGAACATCCAAATCAAAACCGTAGTCGGCCTTTAAAAGTTTTGATAGCTGGTGTAGGTTATCGAATATAAAGGGATGCCGGTCTTTCTTTTCAGCCGATAAAAAGGATAGGATTTCATAGGCGACCTCCAGATTCTTTACATCTTGGCTAGAGGTCAGAACATTAGCTAAAAAACGCACATTATCGCTACTGTTCAGTAAAAGGCTTTCGGAAGAAATGGTAGGAATCTCTTGATGCGCCAAGAAATCGGCCAATAAAACCCCTTCCTTTTTTCCCCGGACCAAAATACAAACGGAGTCATAGCCGTAGTTTTTTTCCGTCACCGAGCGGATGGTTTTAAGCACTACCTCGCAATAAAGGCTGTTCTTGTCCCCTTCTTGATCTTTTTCTATAAAAGTCAGCTGAACCGTACCTCCCTTTTTGGCGTTGTAACCTTGCCGGTTGCCCTCGACAAAAAGGGTATGATACAGTTCGTTGTTCAGAAACGGACTGGTGGCCGTGAAAAAATCATTGTTAAATTTGATGATTTCTTCATGGCTTCGGAAATTGACGGGTAGAACCTCGGTCTTAGGGGTCGCCACAAACGGATTCCCGACCGCATTCGCCAAGTTCAAAAATTGCTCTGCCCTACCGCCACGCCAGCGATAAATGGCCTGTTTGGCATCGCCGACCAAGAACAAAGAGCCGCGTTGGCCCTGCATATCCTCACTTTCGAGGGCATTGCCAATTAATGGTACAAGATTGTTCCATTGCAAGGTAGAGGTATCCTGAAATTCGTCGACAAAATAGTGTCGGTATTTCTCCCCGAGACGTTCATATATAAAGGGAGCAGGTTGGTTTTTTATTTCTTTGGATATCAAGGTGTTGAACTCCGAAATTGAAAGCTGGTCGTTCTCGGCCTGTAAGGCTTTTACTTCTTGTTGGATGGCATTGAGTACGGTCAGCGGTACGATATTTTTATAGACATTTTTTAAAAAGTTGCGGTAATAGATAAAATCCTTGATTTTTAAATACGAGTCAAATAGAAGAGCGGCTAGTTCATTTGATGGTGGAGTTTTTCCAACTTTCACGATTTTGCCCTCCAAAAGATTTTCTTCTAATTTATTGGCATATAGCTTAGCGACGTTAAACTCCCCGTCGATGATTTTTTTAAAATGATTGGGAAGTGTCTCTCTTGGGAAATCCCCATGATTTATACCCTCCTTTTCAATAGCATTAAGAACATTTTTGGCTTTTTCAATTGTGTTGCGTTCAGTTTCCCTGACTTTATTCAAGAGCGTTTTCTTTAATCCCAAAAAGTCATCGATATTCTTTTCTTTTAGGTTTTCAAGGTGTTGGACATGGGTTTCGTCGAACAGCAGTTTTCCAATATTGAAAAGATCGATACCGATGTCCCAACTTTTATCGTCGTCTATTTTTTCCAAAGCAAAATCCAAGAGCACTTTGGTCAGTTTTTTGTCCGTACCCGCCTTATAGACCAGCCTTGCGACAGCTTCGTCCAATAGGAGGTCGGTATCGAGAACCACTTCGAAATTTTGGGCAAGCTTCAAATCCTTGGCAAAAGTTCGGATAAGACGATGCGTGAACCGGTCGATGGTCGAAATATCAAAAAAGGCATAGTTGTGCAAAATTTCCTTCAGCGTCGTTTTCGACCGCTGGCGAAGTGCTTGCGCATCGATCTGTAGCTCGTTCATGAGGTCGCGGAAAAGGGGCGGCGCAATCTTCGGGTCATCTATATTGCCGAAGTGATACAGACTGTCGAGAATACGGTGTTTCATCTCGTTTACCGCTTTGTTAGTGAAGGTAATGGCCAGTATTTTCTTGAAACTTCCGGCAGAAGATAGGGCAATTTTAAGATAGGCCTTGGTAAGGGTATGGGTCTTGCCCGAACCGGCGGAGGCATTGTATATTTTGAAGGGGGCGTCTTGCAAGTGCTTTTTTACGCAAAATACGGATTCTATCGGTGTTCTTAACAAATAATTAGGGGGATTTACATGTTAAAAAACGTACATTGGCTAAGCACCAGTACGACTGTTGTCAAGTAGAAATTATTAATCTAAAAACACTATAAAATGGCTTTTGATCTACCAAAATTACCGTATGCATTTGATGCATTGGAACCCAACATCGATGCCCGAACCATGGAAATACATCACGATAAGCACCATGCGGGCTACACCAGTAAACTAAATGCGGCTATTGAAGGAACCGATATGGAAGGAAAGAAGATAGAAGATATCCTGAAAAATCTAGATATGTCAAAAACCGCCGTACGTAATAACGGCGGTGGATTTTATAACCACTCCGTTTTCTGGAAAATGATGTCTCCCGACGGCGGAGGAAAACCCTCCGGGGATGTTGCCAAAGCTATAGATGGGGCTTTTGGTTCTTTTGACAATTTCAAAGAGAAATTCAGCGATGCCGCCGGCTCTCGATTCGGGTCAGGATGGGCATGGTTGTGCGTGCACAAAGGCGGAAAAGTGGAAATCTGTTCCACCCCTAACCAAGATAGTCCGTTAATGCCGGACACCGGTTGCGGTGGTCACCCGATTTTGGGACTTGATGTATGGGAACACTCCTATTACTTGAAATACCAGAACAAAAGGCCGGAATATATCGATGCATTTTTCAATGTTATCAATTGGGATGAAGTTGCGAAGCGATATGCCGATGGCAAGTAAAACCTAGGGTTATATCCTTAAATTAAAAAGTCCGGAACCAAAATTGGTTCCGGACTTTTTAGTACTTATTATCCATAGAAAAGGGCGGAGAAGTCTCCACCCTTTTCGTCCCAAATCTTACCATAAACTTAACCTACTTATGCTATGGCAGTGTAAAAATACTAGTATTGAAACAAATAAAAAAGTAATTTTCTTAAAACTTATGGTTTTTTTTATTCGAAACTGGGGTTAATCTTGGTTTAAAATGGGGTTATCCTTATCTATTACTGGGGTTCGGACAAATAAAAAGGCGGAACAATTTGCTCCGCCTTTTCCCCAAATCTTACCATGAACTTAACCTACTTATGCTATGGTCCTCCAAAAATACGACAAGGTAGGCGGTTTGAAAAAGGTTTTAGATGAACCGCCGTTTCCTCGGATGAAATGCAGGAATCAAACATGATTCGGTTTTGAGTGCGCTAAAACGAATGAATGATTTTTTTGAAGCGTGGTAGGTTTTCGGGAGAGAGACCGCCAATCGGTGGGGTGACAAAGCAGGGTTTAATTCAATAAAAAAGGTGGAGAAGTCTCCACCTTTTTTGCCCCAAATCTTACCATGAACTTAACCTACTTATGCTATGGTAAGTTCAAATTTACTTTGAGAAAGTCGTTAAAACAATTAAAAAACGATATAGAGCGCAAATTATCGATGAAATGCACATTTAAATGTATTTCATCGATAGGAACCCGTCATTGGGTACATTGAAGCGGTTCAATACGCCCGTTCGCTCTTACCCTCATAAAAGTTGATAAAGGCCCTGTTGACCACACGATTCCCTCCTGGCGTGGGATAGTTTCCGGTAAAATACCAGTCCCCCAAATTCTTGGGACAGGCCTGATGCAGATTTTCTATAGTCTGATAAATTATCTGTACCTCGGCATTAATATCATCGGGACTCAATAATTCCCCTATTTTTTGGGAAATTTCCAGGGCGGTAAATGGCGCATAGAAATCCTTGACGTAGTTGATGACATCAACATCCCTTGAGTCGGCCTGTGCCATACATTTGTCGTAGATATCGTCTACCACGTTCATGGTCAAGCGTTCTTGATGCAGGGCCAATCCCGCCTTAAAGGCAATAAAATCCTCTAGTTTGGCCATATCGATACCATAGCAGTCGGGATAGCGTATCTGCGGGGCGGAAGAGACTACGATTATTTTTCTCGGAGATAACCGGTCCAAAATACGGAGGATACTCTTTTTTAGGGTTGTACCTCGAACAATGCTATCGTCAATAATGACCAGATTATCCCCTTTGTCAACAGAACCGTACGAGATATCATAAATATGGGCCACCAAATCGTCCCTGCTACTATCTTGTGTAATGAAGGTGCGCAATTTAGCATCCTTTATGGCCACTTTTTCGATACGCGGGCGTACTTCCAGAATTTCATGGAGCTGCTCGCTCGTAATTTTTGATCCTATGGAAAGAATCTGCTCTTCCTTTCTTTTGTTGAGATAGTTCTGTGCCTCTATCACCATACCGAAAAAAGAGGTTTCGGCAGTATTGGGAATATAGGAAAATACCGTGTGTTTAATGTCGTTTTCTATGGATTTCAATATCTGGGGGAAAAGTAATTTACCCAGCATTTTACGTTCCTGATAGATTTCTTTGTCGCTGCCCCGCGAAAAATAGATACGCTCGAATGAACAGGCCTTTCGTTCTACCGGGGTCAAGATTTCCTTTAGGGATGTTTTTCCGTTTTTTTCCACAATGATGGCATGCCCCGGATCTAATTCGTTAACCTCTTCGTAAGGCACGTTGAAAACGGTCTGTATCGCCGGTCGTTCGGATGCGATGGCGACCACTTCGTCATCTTGGTAATAGTAGACCGGACGGATTCCGGCAGGATCCCGCAGTACAAAGGCGTCACCATGGCCTAAGAGCCCGGCCATGGCATAGCCGCCATCCCAGTTTTTGGCCGCCCTTCTTAAAATCTTGTGCACCTTCAGTCTTTCCGCGATCAGGGGCGAAGCTTCCTGTTTCGTATGTCCTTCCTTTTTTATCTGCTTGTAGAGCTTGGCAACGGCATCATCCAAAAAATGACCTATTTTTTCCATCACGGTGACCGTATCCGCCATTTCCTTGGGGTGCTGCCCCAATTGGATAAGGTTGTCGAACAGCTCGTTCACGTTGGTCATGTTAAAGTTTCCGGCGATGATAAGGTTCCGGTGCATCCAGTTGTTCTGTCTTAGGAACGGGTGTACGTTCTCGATACTGTTTTTTCCGAAAGTACCATAGCGTACGTGGCCCAATAGTACCTCCCCGATATAGGGAATATGCTTTTTCTGCATGGCGACATCGTCGACATATTCCGGATGGGCCGTCAGCGTGGTATTGATACGGTCGTTGATCTGGTCGAAAATGTCTTGAATGGGCTGTTGTGCCACAGATCGTACCCGGCTCATATAGCGCTCGCCGGCCTTCATGTCTAATTTGATGCTGGCAAAACCGGCTCCGTCCTGACCACGGTTGTGCTGCTTTTCCATCATGAGGTACATTTTATTTACCCCGTAGAAGGCCGTTCCGTATTTTTCCTTATAGAATTCCAAGGGTTTCAATAACCGGATCAAAGAAATACCACATTCATGTTTGATAGCGTCACTCATAGGGGGTAGAAAAAAGCCCCAGATGTTGGGGCAGGTTTTATATCTATTTTAATTCTATATCGAATTGGGTCAAGGTCTTGAACTGATGTAAGCGTTGGTTGACTTCTTCCCTTTTCAGGTCTTGCATCCGTTTTGTGCCAAAACGCTCCACACAGAACGAGGCCAAGTTGGAACCATGGATAACGGCATTTTTCATGTTGGCGAACGAAATAGTGTCGATGGCCGCCAAATAGTCCGAAAATCCACCGGCAAAGGTGTCACCGGCACCTGTAGGGTCAAACACTTCCTCTAAGGGAAGGGCCGGGGCAAAAAACACTTTTTCGTTATGGAACAATAAAGCCCCATGTTCTCCCTTTTTGATGACCACAAACTTGGGGCCCATTTTTTGTATTTCCTCTGCGGCCTTGACCAATGAATATTCATCCGTAAGTTGGCGGGCCTCTTCATCGTTTATCGTGATGACATCTACATGTTGTATGACCTGCTTTAGTTCTTCAAGGGCATTGTCCATCCAAAAATTCATGGTGTCAAGCACTATCAATTTGGGAGTAGCTTTCATTTGTTCGATGACACTCATTTGAGTGTTCGGGTGCAGATTGCCCAGCATGACGACATCGGCATCCTTAAAATTATCGGGGACGACGGGATTGAAATCGGCCAAGGTATTCAGTTCCGTGGCCAAGGTATCCCTAGAATTTAAATCGTTGCCGTATTTACCTTTCCAATAAAAAGTTTTACCCCCCTTGACAATTTCTACTCCAGACAGGTCGATATTCTTATTTCTGAGCAGGTCTAAATATTCTTGGGGCAAGTCGTCGCCGACAATGGAGACAATGGCCGAGTCGATTTCAAACTGTGATGCGGCCAGCCCGATAAAGGTAGCGGCACCGCCCAGAATTTTATCCGTTTTCCCGAAGGGAGTCTCAATTTCATCGAAGGCAACAGTGCCAACGATCAGAAGTTTGCCCATGTAGTATCGTGTTGAATTGAAAATTTGTACTTATTGTGAATGGTACTGCTTCCAAATTTGTGCAAAGATACGGTTTTGGAGTACGAACGGAAATAAAATCCATCGTCTATTTTTAATGGAAACGCCCCGGCCTTTACCTCCGGTTTTCGGGATAAAAAGTCAGGACGCATTCATAAACGTAGAAAATCAAGCCTCTATCTTGGTGTATTTATCCTCAACGTTGACCTTTATCCACTTCAGGCAATCCGTAAAAGTATCAAAGATGTGCTCTTCTGGAATCAAATCGGGAATAACATCGACCCGCTCCATCATATAGCGCGGTTGCTTTAGCACATCGACCAGTAGCACGTTGATTTCGGACTTTTTCAGGTCGATAAGCACATCTTCCAAGGTGTACAGGCCCGATTGATCCATGTACTGCATACGGTCCATTCGAATGATGACGGTCGACGCCGTTCTCGGAATCTGATCGGCCAATTGCTGAAACTCGCTCGTTGACCCGAAGAACAACGGTCCTTTCAGGTGTTTGATAAAGACCTCTTCCCGAAGCTTTTTGGGGAAATTTACCTCATCGTCCCATCCAACTTCCTTATCTAGGGCTTTTACGTCAGAACGTTCAGCGGTTAGATCGCCCATTTTTTTCATGAACATCAACGAGGCGATTACCAGTCCTACCCCGACCGCATAGACGAGATTCCATACCGAGGACAGCACCAAAACAATCAGCATGATCACGACCTCGGAACTGAATTTTATCGGCCCCAGGTTCATGTCTTTGGGCAGACTGGGTATGGCCTTTAATCCCTTATAATCCATCACCCCAATGCCTACGGTCACCAAAATACCTGCAAGCACGGCAGCGGGAATCTGCGAGGCGACCGGACCCAAGGCCAGTAGAATAACCAGCAATAGCACGCCCGCGATCATACCCGACAACTTCGTCTTACCGCCGGCATTGATATTCACTACGGTTCTGATCGTTGCGCCCGCACCGGGAATGCCCCCGAAAACCGCGGCGATACTGTTGCCGATACCCTGCCCGACCAATTCTTTATTGGGCTGGTGCTTGGTCTTGGTCATGTTATCGGCAACGACCGAGGTCAATAACGAATCGATGGCCCCCAATAGCGCCAGGGTCAACGCCGTAAACACATAGGGCGTAACCGCCCCCAACTCGAATTCCGTAAATATCCCGAGATTGGGTACGGGAAATCCACTAGGTATCTGCTCGATGGGGCGATAGTCCAATCCAAAACCATAGGCGACCCCCGAGACTACTACCAATGCGACCAGGGCACTCGGTATCGTAGTGGTAATCCGTTTAAAACCATAAATAATGATGATGGTGGCCAGCGCCAAGATCAGTTCGAGCCAATTGATATTTTTTAGGGCCCTAGGAAGAACCTTAATGGCCCCTATAACTCCCGATGCTTCCGTCTTGGCCAGCGTCTGGGCTTCTTTCAGCATGTCTTCCTGCGTAATTTCCTTGGCTCTTTTTATGGTCTGCTCAAAGTCCTCCAAAACTAAAATACCTTCCCCTGCCTCTTCCTTCAAAATATTATCAAGAATTATTTCTTCGGCCTGAGGTTTGTATTTGCTAACATAATCAGCATCCTCTTTCGGATAGTAACCAATGGCCGGCAAAATCTGTGTTACCAAAATGATAACACCGATAGCGGTCATAAAGCCCGAAACCACGGGATAGGGGATATATCGAATGTATTTGCCGAGACCAACCAGCCCGAGACCGATCTGCATTAGCCCTGCCAACAGAAAGACGATGAGTATAGCGGGCAGTGCTTTTTCGAGACTTCCGTCATTAGCAGCGACAATACCGGCAATTACGACCATACTTACTGCGGTCATCGGTGCGGTAGGCCCCGAGATCTGGGTGTTCGTACCCCCGAAAAGGGCAGCAAAAAAGCTGATAAAAATGGCTCCATAGAGTCCGGCGCTGGGGCCCATGCCCGAACTTACACCGAAAGCCAGGGCTAATGGCAGGGCAACGATACCAGCGGTAATACCTCCAAAAAGGTCGCCCCTGAAGTTTGCAAATAGGTTTTTCATGTATGGATTACTTCAAATTTTAGGTGAAATTTTATAACTAAGGGCTTATCAAAGGGACAGTTCTGAAATCAATCCAAATGATAGATTTCCATGATTTCTTTGAGAATCCCCTCAAAATCGATGTTAAGGTCGATGAGTTTTCCGGTGTGTACGTCAAATACCCAACCGTATACCTTTAGACCGCGGTCGCGATAGGCCTTTTGTACCGCCGCGGTCTTGATAAGGTTGACGCATTGCTCTTGCACGTTAAGCTCTACCAAACGATCGTATTTTTTATCTTCATCATCGATATCGTTCAACTCATCCCTGTGTATGCGATACACATCGCGAATGTTGCGCAGCCAAGGGTTAAGGATGCCTAAATCAGCGGATTGCATCGCCGCCTTTACCCCACCGCAGGCATAGTGCCCGCAGACCACGACATGGTTGACCTTTAAATGGTTGACCGCATAGTTCACTACCGACATCACGTTCAAATCGATGCTGATGACCATATTGGCGATATTTCGATGCACGAATACTTCTCCAGGGCCCATCCCCATTAATTCTTCGGCGGTCACCCTACTATCGGAACAGCCAATGTATAGCAGTTCGGGATTTTGGCCTTTGCCCAATTCATCGAAGAATTCGCCATCTTCGGATAGTTTAGCTTTGATCCATTTTTCGTTGTTCTTGAATACGTTTTCGAGATTCATATAGAATTTTTTAGATGAATAGGTTTAGTCTATTCTACCTATCGGATACTTATCCCGATAAGGCTATCGATTGTTAAAATTAGTGAAGTTGTAAGAAAAAACGAGGAACTTCGGAGTGGTACCATCGAAGTATCAAAACGGAATCTAGTATTAAGTCAAGTATGACTTGACACTAGTGGTTTATGAATTCGGACGTCCATAAATGAAGTACCATTTCTATCAAACGATACATTCCGGTGGCGGAAGTACGATTTCTGCCCTATGTTCGGAGTTTCTAAGAAGATAGGGGCTGTAGAGAATGGATTCTTGCCATTGGGATAACAGCGAAAAATCGGATAGGCCGTTATGGTCAACTTTCTTTTCGTCGACACTCTTTTTGCCCTGTTCTTGGTGCTCCTCTTCGTTGAGATTACTGACCACAACGGGGGTATCGACGTCGATCAAGGTAATCACGCTCGGGGCCGCTATGGCAAAAAGCCAAAGACCTAGAAGTATAAAAAGCATACGTGATTTCGACATCGAGTACTATCCGTTTTTGCAAAAATAAGGGAATACCTTGGAATAGGAGTTAATAAAACATTAAAAATCCTTCAAAATCTTGATGTCCTCGGAAGGAATCCATCCTATGGTACCGTCCGCTATTCGGATTTTTTTCCAATCGTTCAGTTCGTCGAGTACGATTACCTTGGTACCCTCGTGAAGGGCAAAGGCCTCTTGGCTCATTTTATTCGGCTCCGATTTTACGCTTGATTCCTGGGCGAAAACTATGGCGGGCCGGTCGGCCTTGAAAGCGCTATATTCCAAATAGGCAAATACGAACGATACGATGGCGATAAAAAGGGAAATTATACCCAAGACAAATGCCGAACGTTTGCGTGACGAATACCGAAAATAGTAAAACGCAATGTACAATAGTACAAAAAGAACCATAAAGACGACGGCAACATAGCTCCATTGATCAAAAGAAAGAAAACCGAGAAGGCTATTGTAGATTTTTGCGAACCCCGTTTCCGGAATGGTTTCGATGGCATCGAGGGTCATAATCCGCGCATAGGAAAGGTTGTTCTTGATTTCGGAATCGTTAGGTTTTAACAACAGGGCCTTTTCATAATAGTAGATGCTGGGCGCTATCTGGTTCAATTTGTAATACGCGTTACCCAGATTGTAGTACAGCTCGGGGGAATGCTTACCGTTTTCGAGGATTTCAAGATAATTGTCGACAGCCGTTTGATACTCCCCACTATTGTACGCCTCGGTCGCACGGTCGAAAATGGCTTCGTTTTGGGCGGAAGTCGTGAAGGTTGCCAGTAGCATCAGTATGAAGGCTATCTTTTTCAATGGATGTTTTTAAAATTCAGAAATCGGCTCCGAGTTTCGGGATGACAACTTCTTATGTCTTTTCTCTCTGTTCCCTGTTATTTGTTCTTTGTCAAAGCTGTTTATCCAACTGCGAGATTACCTCGCTGGCGCTGTCATAATCCTGTTGCATTTGCACTTGCGAGAACGGACTGTACCGCGCCATTTCACAATTTTTGAGCAAGGCGATAAAACCGTCCTTGGTCGATTCGTCAACCTTTTTTTCGTCCAATAAGGAAGCGATTTTTTCTTTGTTAAACTCAGAAGTCTCTATTTTGAGCTTGGCCTTTAAATAGTTGTGCAAACCTTTTTCAAGAGCGATGTAAAAAGGTTCTTTGTTGCCGAGTTCCTTTCGGGCTTTCGAAAGATATTTTCTGGCGAGTTTATTGGCCCGTCGAATACGGTTACCGGCCACGTCGCCGGCAATCGCTTCCCGTTTTTTTCCGAAAACAATGGCAAGGGGAATCAGCAACAGGGGCAACAGCAACCACAGATAAAACCGGGTAGACCCGAAAAAATAATTGGTGCCGACAGCGGTCAGATGGGGCTTCAATTTTATAAAGTTGAACTGGTTGCCCGTGGCCACGGACTGTTTTCCGTTGGAATTCGATGCAGCCGATGTATCGTTCGCACTCGTCGGTCCTTCCTTAACATTGATCATGATTTCAGCGGAGGTAAGCGTTTTGTAGTTTTCCGAATTGGGATCAAAATAAGTGAACGAGACAGCGGGCATGGGATACTTACCTCTAAAAGAAGGCACGATCGTGTAATTGTTGCTTACCGTTCCCTGAGTGCCCGAGAGCGTGGTTCGGACGCTTTCCTCAAACTCGGGTTCGTACACCTCTAGGGAGCTGGGCAGAATGGGTTTGGGCAGTTGAAAAAGTTTTAGATTGCCCTTACCGCTCACCTGCACCTTGGCCTGCAGCGATTCGGAAGCGTTAAGATCGGTCTTGCTAGTGGTCACCGAAAAATCGAATTTACCTACGGCACCACTAAAATTGACCGGTTTGCCTTTTTCGGGCAAGGCTTTTACGTCAATGGTACGGTTGCCCGCCGACACCGTTTTAGTGGCCGGTGCATAGATGCGGCCCCCGAAAAAATCACGTTTGTTCGTCGGCACATCGACTGTAACC